>DATFZP010000253.1:0-5742 GCA_035314405.1 Solirubrobacteraceae bacterium
GCTCGAGGGGCAGGTCCGTCGAGTAGCCCAGGGAGCCGTGCAGCTGGAGGGCCCTGTCGACGACGTCGTGGAGGACCTTCGCGCCGTAGAACTTGATCAGGGCGATGTCCGTGCGGGCCGCGCGGGCGCCCTGCGTGTCCATCACCCACGCCGCGTGCAGGGTCATCAGCCTCGCCGCCTGCATCTCCGCGGCGCTGTCGGCGATCCAGTTCCGGACCGTCTGCTTCTCGGCGAGCAGCGAGCCGTGTGCGTAGCGATAGGTGGACCGCTCGCACATCATGTCGAAGGCACGCCGGGCTACCCCCAGCCACCGCATGCAGTGGTGGATCCGTCCCGGGCCGAGGCGCTGCTGGGCGAGGACGAACCCGTCGCCCTCCGCTCCGAGCAGTGCGTCGGCGGGTACGCGCGCACCGCTGTAGAGGATTTCCGAGTGGCCCCCGTAGCCCCCGAACTGCTCCCAGGGATGCTCCATCGTGGGCACGTCCCGGATGATCTCCACGCCGGGGGTGTCGCACGGGACGATGAACATGGAGGCGCGTTGGAACGGGCGTGCCTCGGGGCTGGTGACGGCCATCACGATCAGGAAGTCGGCGATGGAAGCGTTCGAGGAGAACCACTTGCGCCCATCGATCACCCACTCGTCCCCGTCCCGGACCGCGCGGGTGGCGAGCTGGGTGGGGTCCGAACCGGGGGTGTTGGGCTCGGTCATGCTGAAGGCGCTGCGCAGGTCTCCGGCCAGCAGGGGGTGCAGCCAGCGATCCTTCTGCTCGGAGGTGCCCGCCATCGCCAGGATCTCGGAGTTGCCCGAATCGGGGGCGGCGTTGCCGAAGGCCAGGGGGGCGATCGGAGACGTGCCGAGGATCTCGTGCATCAGGCCGAGCCGCACCTGGCCCATCCCCTGACCGCCCAGCTCGGGGGGAAGATGAGTCGCCCACAGGCCCCGCTCCTTGACCTCCTCCTGAAGCGGCGCGATCGCCCGCGCGAGCCCCGCGAGTCCGAGGTCGCGCCAGATCGCCTCCAGCGGCCACACCTCACGGCGGACGAAGTCGTCCATCCAGTCGAGCTGCTGCTGGAAGTCGGGATCGGTGGAGAAGTCCCAGCCCATGGTGTCGCATCCTTTCGGTCGAGCACGGCGACGAGCCGCCCCCCAAGCGTACGTGGATCGCAGGGCTGCCGTCGGCCAGACCGCGGAGGTCAACAGGGCCGGCGCGCGCCGCCGTGATAGGTTCCCGCGTGCGTGGAAGTGGGGCGGTTGTACAGGTTCCGGGGAGGTGTTGGGTGGTCGAGACCCTGAGCATCGTCGCGGCCGTGGCGACGGCGGCCCAGACGGCATCCCTGGTCGTCCTGCACCTCCTGCCGACGGGGTACAACCCGGTGCGTGACGCCGTGAGCGACTACGGGGTCGGGCGTTATCGCGGTTGGTTCTGGGCACAGGCGATCTCCGGCGGTGTGGCGGGGCTGGCACTGGCGATCGCTCTCGCCGAAACCACCCCGGCCGTCCCCACCTTGGTGGTCGTGATGCTTCTGGTGTCGGCCGTCGCTCGGTTCCTCATCCCCGCGTTTGCGACCGACCAGGGCGCCAGCCGCTTCCAGACCAGGATCGGGACCATTCACATGATCCTGGCGATCGTGATATTTGCCGCCTTGATCATCGCGGCGTCAAAGCTGGCCGGAACGCTCGAACACGAGGCGGCGTGGCAGGGAGTGAAGGGTTGGCTCAACGTCCTCCCATGGGTGATGACCGCCAGCGCGATCGGCATCCTGCTCGCCCTCAGGCTGCCGAGACTGAAGCCGAAAGTCGGGCTCATCGAGCGGCTCTTCTACCTGTCCTCGATCGTCTGGTTCTTCATCGTCTCGATCGAACTCGCGCGCATCGCGGGCTAGTGGCGCGCTGATCCGCCGCCCGGCCGGTATTCGCGCCGGCCGAATGGCGCTGACGGGCACGAGCTGAGCCGCCACGACGCCGATCCACACGCGCCGCGATACTGCAGCGATGTCCTCTGAGAACCCGGATCTCGTGCGCCCGAAGCAGACATGAGCAGGGCCACGCGGCTGGAGGCGACGCTGCTGCCGGGTGGGAGGGAGCTGCTCGAGGTCCACGCGCGGGAGCTGCCCCAGCGGGACGATCTCTGCGGGGCATTCTGCGGGGCGCTGGCCCTGCGGGCGGCAGGCATCGACGGGCTCGCCGGCGGCCCCGCCGACCAGGACGCGGTCGCACTGGCTGCAGGGAGCATCGTCTCCGGGGCGCGGGAGGCGGGGACGCTCCCCCACGGCGAAGTGGGCCGTCGCGACTACCGCCTGTCGCTACCGCAGGTGGAGGATTCGGCGATGTCGGGCACCACCGCGGCCGGGGTGATCGTCGCCGTGGAGGGGCTCTCGGACGGGCGACTCGCGGCGATCCCGCTAGCGGGGCCGTGGACCGCCGCCGCGCTTGACTCCGTCTTCGATCTCGCCGCCGGGCTCCCGCACGAGGTGACGCTCGTGGCGAACCTCGCGACCCGTCACCTGTGGGGCTCGCGGCCGAGTGCCGAGCAGCTGCTGGCCTATCTGCTCGACGGTGAGTGCAGCGGCCCGCCACCGGACTGGGACGTGGGCCACTTCGCCTGCGTGGTGGGTCGCGTGCGGGGGCCGGCGGGCCGGCTGTATGCGCTCGCCGACACGTACCCCTCGCTCGGCACCCGAGGGGTCCACCTGCAGCCCGGCGAGCGACTCGCCGCGGCGATCGACAGGCCAGACATGCCGGCGGGGGGAGTGATCGTCGTGGTCGCCGCCGACGATCGCCCGGCCGTGCGGGCCGGCGCCGCCGAGGCCGGCCTGGAAGAGCGGGTGTGGGACAACGGGACCGCGACACGAGAGACGCTCGGATGAGCCCGTCCGACCTCGTCGCCCTCGTCTGTTGCGACCTCGGGGCGATCGTGCGTGGGCGAGCCGTCATGCGGTCCGACCTCGAGGAGCAGCTCGAGGCGGGGGTGGGATGGGTGCCGGCGAACCTCGCGATCACCCCTCTGGGGACCGTGGCGGAGCCCAATCCGTTCGGCTCGACGGGCGACCTGCGCCTGCTCCCCGACCGGGAGACCCACGTGAGGGTCCCACCGCAGGACGGGAGGAGCGCACTGGAGCTCCTGCTGTGTGACATCGTGGAGACGGACGGCCGCCCGTGGGAGTGCTGTCCACGGCAGTTCCTTCGGGGGGTGCTGGGCAAGCTCGAGGAGGAGCTCGGGTGGAAGGTGGCGGCGAGCTTCGAGCACGAGTTCCAGCTCGAGCTCGACTCACCGCCGCCGGCGCCGTTCTCACTCGATGCGCAACGCCTGGCGGAGCCGTTCGGGACCCGTGTGATGGAGGCCCTCGCCGAGGCCGGCGCCCAGCCGGAGCGCTTCTTCGCCGAGTACGCGCCGCACCAGTTCGAGATACCGGTCGCCCCCGCTGCCGGGCTCGGGAGCGCCGACCGAGCCGTCGTGGTCAGGGAGGTGGTCAGGGAGGTGGCCCGTCGTTGCGGGACCCGCGCCAGCTTCGCCCCTCTGCTCGACCCGGAGCACGCGGGCAACGGCGTTCACGTCCATGTCAGCGTCGTCGACCGAGAGGGGAGCTGGGCGCTGTATGACCCTCGCCGCGCGGGCCGCCTGAGCGAGCTCGGGGAGCGCTTCGCGGCCGGGATCCTCCTCCACGGGAGGGCTCTCAGCGCGTTCACAGCCCCCAGTCCGGCATCGGCGGCGCGCCTTGCCCCCCACCGCTGGAGCGCCGGTGCGCTCTGCTTGGGAGCGGGCAACCGCGAGACGTTGCTGCGGATCCCCCCACTCGTGTCCCTGGCAGGCGCCGACCCCGCGCCCCAGCTGCGCCTCGAGTACCGGGGAGCCGACGCGACGGCCAGCCCATACCTCACTCTGGGGGCGATCCTCAGTGCGGGCCTCGACGGGGTGCGCAGGGAGCTCCCCGCCGCGCCGATCCTCGACCGTGACCCGGCCACGCTGCACGGGGAGGAGGCAGAGCGCTTCGGCGTGGGGGGACTGCCGGACAGCCTCGGAGAGGCGCTCGAGGCGCTCGAGGACGACGCCACCGCGAAGGGATGGCTGCCGCCGCTGCTGCACGATGCCTACACGAGCGTCAAGCGGGCCGAGGTGGAGGCCTCGGCGGACCTCGACCCGGCAGAGATCTGCAGGCGCTATGCCAGGATCTACTGAACCGCTGCTGCCCCGGCTGCTGGCGGGGATCGAGCAGGAGCTGCCCGCAGCGGTGGAGCTCCGCCACCGCCTCCATGCCGAGCCCGAGCTCGCTCACTCCGAGCTGCGGACAGCCGCCGCCGTGGCGGCCGAGCTGCCGGTGGCGTGCCGGCAGGCGGCGGGAACGGGACTGCTCGCCCGCATCGGCCCGCAGGAAGGAGCACCGGTGGCGGTCCGGGCCGAGCTCGACGGGTTGCCGATGCGGGAGCGCACCGGTGCCCCCTTCAGCGCCATGGGAGAGACGATGCACGCCTGCGGACACGACGTCCACATGGCCGGGCTCGTCGCCCTCTGCCGGGCGGCGCACCGGCTCGGCGACGGTCTGCCGGCACCGCTGCTGGCCGTGTTCCAGCCAAGCGAGGAGGCCTACCCGTCGGGCGCCGAGGAGCTCGTCGGGGCCGAGCTCGCGACGGAGGCCCCGGCGGCGGTCGTGGCCGCCCACGTCCACCCGGAGCTCGAGTGGGGCTCGGTGGCGCTCGACCCGGGAGCGGTGAACGCGTCGTGCGACGCCGTCGAGATCACGATCGAGGGAGAGCCCTCCCATGGCGCCTACCCCCACCTCGGACGCGACCCGATCCTCGCGCTGTGCGAGCTGGTCGTGGCGCTCCACGCCCAGGTGGGCAGGCGCATCGACCCCCTGAGGGCGGCCTCCCTGACGGTTGGGGTGATCGCCGGGGGAAGCGCGGAGAACGTCATCCCCGCGAGCGCCCGGGCGCGGGCCGCGCTCAGGGCCCACCGGCCGGCCGACCGTCTCGCCCTGCGAGCGCTGGTGGAGGAGGTCTCGGCGGGCATCGCCGCGGCGAATGGCTGCCGCGCGCGGGTCGAGCTGGTGATGGGAGAGCCGGCGTTGGAGAACGATCCTGCGATCGTCGCCCGTGCTCGGGCGATGCTCGGGGCCGCCCCGCTCACCGTCTCCCCCGAGTGGCGCTCGTGCGGCTCCGACGACTTTGCGTTCTTCGGGGCGCTCGCTCCGGTGGCGATGGCGTTCGTGGGACTGGACGGAGCGGAGGGCTTCCTGCCCCGCCCGCTTCACCACCCGCAGATGCTCCCCCCGGACCCCGCCGTGGGGGTGGTCGCCCGCGTCCAGGCGATCCTGTACCTCGCCGCGGCCGGTTACGATTGAGCCGTGCCCGACCGGCTGTACTTCACCGAGTCCGAAGAGGCTAACGCCCTGATCGCCTCGGACCCGATGGCCCTGCTCGTGGGCTTCGCGCTCGACCAGCAGGTGACAGTGCAGAAGGCGTTCACCGGCCCCCTGGCGCTGATGGAGCGGATCGGGTCTCTCGATCCCGCCCGGCTCGCCGCCTCGGACCTCGAGCCCGTCTTCCGCGAGAAGCCGGCGATCCATCGATTCCCCGGGAACATGGCCCGGCGGGTCCACGAGCTCGCGGTGCACGTCCGCGACGGCTACGGAGGCCACGCGGAGGGTGTGTGGGAGCGGGCCGAGGACTCCGAGCAGCTCCGCGCCAACATCGCCGCCCTTCCGGGGTTCGGAGAGATGAAGGTGAAGTCCCTCGGGGCGGTG
>DATFZP010000254.1:0-3194 GCA_035314405.1 Solirubrobacteraceae bacterium
ACCAAGGAGGAACTGTCGGGCTACGAGCAGCAGCTCGCCGGCGGGCAGATCGCGTCCGTGACGATCAACAAGAGGCTCCGCTCGCTGCGCATCACCCTCAAGAACGGCGAACACTTCCTGGCGCACTACCCGCCGAAAGAAGAGCCGGCGTACGCCGCGGCCCTCGCGGCCAAGGGCGTTCCCGTGATCATCCTCAAACCGGCCGAAGCCACCAAGGAAGCCAAAGCCGCGCCGGTGCACCACAAACTGCGCTACATCGCCGGCGGGATCCTGCTCGTCGTCGTGATCGTCGTGGGTGTCGTGCTGGTGGTCGATCGCAAACGCAAACAGGCCGCGGAATAGCCACAGGCGGAGAGCTCTCCCGGGGCGCGGCGGCCTGGCGGCCGCCGGCCCTCCGGTAGGGGGCCGGGCGATGCAGGAGTGCGAGCTGGCGGTCCGGCTGAAGCCGCGGTCAGGGGCCGATCAGATCGTGGGCGAGCGGGACGGGGTGCTGGTGGTGCGGGTGACCGCGCCCCCGGTCGACGGACGGGCCAACGAGGCCCTCTGCCGGCTCATCGCCAAGCGGGCCGGGGTGGGGGTGCGCAGCGTGTCCGTGGTGCGGGGCGCCACCGCCCGGCAGAAGGTCCTCCGCGTGGAGGGTCTCTCTCCGGCTGGGCTGCGCAGGGCCCTGGGACTCCCGCCCGCTTCGTAGCTCGTGCGCCTGGCCTGACGGGCTGTACCCGCCCGCCCGCCCGCGCGCGGGGGGGCTCAGGCGTCCGCTCCCTTCGCCGCGACCCCGGGGAGCGGGCGCGCCGGGGGGGCGCCCGGGGCGCCGGCCGGGTGGCCGTCCTCCGCGGCGCCCGTCGCCGTCCCCTCGACGTTCAGCCGGGGCAGCCGCCGGCCGATGAAGTCCGGCAGGTACCACGTCACGGGCCCGATCAGATGCAGCGTCGCCGGCAGCAGCAGGCAGCGGACGACCACCGCGTCGAGGAACACGGCGGAGGCGAGGCTCAGCCCGAACTCCCTGATGATGCGGTCTTCGCCGAGCATGAACGACAGGAACACGCACACCATGATCGCCGCGGCGGCCGTGACCACGCGGCCGGTGAGCGCGAGTCCCTCGGCGACGGCTCGCGAGTGTTCCCGGGTCAGCGTCCACCGTTCATGGATGCGGGAGATCAGGAACACCTCATAGTCCATCGAGAGCCCGAACACGATCGCGAACAGCATCACCGGGATGAAGGACTCGATCGGGCCCTGCTGGACGCCCATCACGTCGCTGAGCCAGCCCCACTGGAAGATCGCCACGATCACCCCCAGCGACGCGCCGATGCTGAGCAGGTTCATCACGGCGGCCTGCAGCGGGATCACGAGCGAGCGGAAGACGATCAGCAGCAGGAGGGCCGAGAGCAGGACCACGACGCCGATGAACAGCGGCAGCTTGTGAGCGAGGGTGTTGGCGAAGTCCACCGACCCGGCGGTGACCCCGCCGACGTACACGGTCATGCCGGTGGCCCTGGCGACGGGCGGGATCACGCTCTGCCGCAGGCGCGTGACGAGCTGGCTCGTGGCGTAGGCCTGGGGCGAGGAGCGCGGATAGACAGTGATCGTCGCCACCTGGCCTGCCGGGCTGATGCGAGCCGGTGCGACCGCGACGACGCCGGGCGTGGCGGCGATTGCCGCCCGCAGTTGCTGCACCGGCTTGCCGCCTGCGGGTGCTCTCACCAGGAACACGCCGTTTTCGGCGGCTTCCCTGGCCGGGTTCGGGACCTTGGCAACCACCTGCAGGGGCCCGTTGAAGCCTTCTCCGAAGCCCTCCGCGAGCAGCACGTAGGCGCGGTGGGTGGTCTGGCTGGCCGGGTCGTTGGAGGCGTCGCTCGAGCCGAGGCGAAGCGCCACGGCGGGTGCCGCTATCAGCAGCATCAGGGCTGCCGAGGCTGTCGCGATCAGCGCCGGGCGACGCTGGACGAACGCGCTCCAGCGCAGCCATCCCGAGCCGGCGCCGGCGGGCGCGGGTGACGGCGCCCGGCCCGCGGCGGCCTGCCGCTCGGCCCGGCGACGACGGGAGCGACGGCCGGAGGTGGCGACACGACGGCCCGCGATCGAGATCATCGCGGGAAGCAGGGTGAGCGCGCCGAGCATCACCATCAGCACCCCGATCGACGCCGACACGGCGACCCCGTAGAGGAAGTCCACCCCGAGCAGCATCATCCCCAGGAGCGCGATCACGACGGTGCAGCCCGCGAACAGCACCGCCCGCCCAGCAGTGTCCATCGCCTGGACGACGGACTCGTTGATGTTCTCGAACGTCGGACCTGGCGTCGCATAGGCCTCGCGAACGCGGGTGAGGATGAAGAGGGAGTAGTCGATCCCCACGCCCAGACCGATCATCGCCGCGAGCTCCGAGGAGAAGTTGGGGGTGTCGACCACGTGGGTGAACAGGGCGATCAGCCCCAGCCCCGTGCCGAGCCCGGCAAGCGCCGTGGCGATCGGCAGGCCCATCGCCGTGAGCGAGCCAAAGGTGAGCAGCAGCACGATGATCGCCGCCATCAGCCCCACGGCGGTGGACAGGCCAAAGCCGCTCTGCTCCGTGGCCTCGATCGCCTGCCCTCCGAGCTCCACCTGCAGTCCCGGGCGGCCGGCCGCGCGGGCCACGCCGACGACCCGTTCGACGGACGCCTTCGGCAGCAGGTTGGCCTTCTCGTCGAAGACCACCGTCGCGAAGGCGATCTTCTGGTTGGCCGAGATCGATCGTCCGGCCGAGCCCCCGGCGTAGGGGCTGATCACGCTCGCGACGTGCGGCAGCCGGGCGACCTCTTCGAAGGTCGTGCTCATCCGAGCCCGCACCCCGGGATCGAGCACGGTGCCCGAGCTGACCTTGTAGACGATCGTGTCGCGGTCGCCGGCCTGGGCGGGGAAGCTCCGCTGCAGCAGGTCGGAGGCGCGCTGGGCGTCGGAGTTGGGGAGGGTGAAGTTGTTCGAGTAGCTTGTCCCGGCCCGCTGGGCGAGCAAGTTCACGAGGAGCAGCAGGACGACCCAGCCAAGCACGACGTACTTGCGATGGGTCGTCGACCAGCGGGCGAGGCTCAGCATTTGCGGGCTCCTTGGGGTCGACGGAAAAGGGGCCGCACTGAAGGGTAGTACCTCGACGGGCGCTCCCCGGCCGGACCCCTCCGGTGCCGCCCAAGGGGTCTGGTACGCTCACGCCCCCGGCG
>DATFZP010000255.1:0-3223 GCA_035314405.1 Solirubrobacteraceae bacterium
GTGAGCGAGTTCGCCGGCGTGGGGGCCTCGATGGAAATATTCGGCGTGTCACGCTACATCGCCGTGCCCCTCGCCCTCGTGGCGATCTGGGCGGTGACGGTCCTGGGGAACTACTCCCGCGCCGAACGCGTCTTCCTGGTCATGGGCCTGGTGTTCCTCGCCTACCCGGTGGCGGCGATCCTCGGCCATCCCGGCGCCGGCGAGGTGCTGAAGAACCTGCTGTGGCCCCACTTCCTGGCCTCGAAGGCGTTCCTGCTGCTGTCGGTCGCGCTGATCGGCACGACGATCACGCCGTACATGCAGTTCTACCTGACCTCGGCGGTGGTCGACAAGGGCGTGACGCCGAAGACCTACAAGGGAGAGCGCTTCGACGCGATCAACGGGGCGATCTTCTCCGACCTGATCTCCATCTTCATCATCATCGCGACCGCCGCGGCGATCGGAGGCAGCGGCCCGCTCACCTCCGCGGCCCAGGCGGCCAGCGCCCTTCGTCCCGTCGCCGGCGCGGCCGCCGAACAGCTGTTCGCGATCGGACTTCTCGGCGCCTCGTTGCTGGCGGCGACAGTGGTTCCCCTCTCGACGGCGTACGGGATCGCCGAGACGGTGGGCGTCGAGCGCTCTCTGTCCCGCAAGCTGCGCGAGGCGCCGTTCTTCTATGGGCTGTTCACGGCCCAGGTCGTGATCGGCGCAGCGATTGCCCTGCTGCCCGGCAACGCGGTGGAACTGGTCGTCAATGCCCAGGTCCTCAACGGATTCATCACACCGGTCCTGCTCACCTACATCCTGATCCTTGCCAACCGGCGCTCGGTGCTCGGCGACGCCGCCAACGGCCCTCGCTTCCGCGCGCTGGCCACGGTGTGCGTCGCGGTCGTGGGAGCCCTGTCGGCAGTGGTGCTCGTCCAGACCGTGGCCGGCTGGTTGTGACGGCGGGCGTTGGGGGAACCGGTGAGCGCCCACGAGCAGACCGTCGGCCCGTCCGCGCCCGAGCAGACAGCCGTCCAATCGGTCCGCCTGGCGGCCCCCTCGCTCCTCGGCCTGCTCCGGATCGTGCTGGTCGTGGTCGTGTGCACGATCGCCCTGTATCTCGTGTGGCGCATCCGCGTGGTAGTCAGGCTCGCCGCGATCAGCCTCTTCCTGGCACTGGCGATCAACCCAATCGTCGATGCCGCCGATCGTCGCACCCGCGTGCCGCGGGCGCTGATCATTCTCGCGATCTACGTCCTGCTCACGGCCGCCGTCGCGATCGTCGGGGCGGTGGTCGTCCCGAGCATGGCCAAGGAGATAGGCGACCTGTCCCGCAACGCGCCTCACTACGCACGTGATCTGCGCGCCGACTCGACGTTCCGCCACTACGACAACCGCTACCACATCACGACGAAACTCGTGACGGACGCTCGCCGATTGCCCCAGGCCCTCGCGCAGCTCGCGGGGCCGATCGAGGATGTGACGGTGCAGGCGTTCGGCTTCGTGGGTCAGCTCGTCACCGTGCTGGCCCTCACGTTCCTGCTGATCCTCCACGGCCGCAGCTACGTCACGATGGCCCTCTCGCTCACCGGGGCGCGGAAAGACAGGAACCGCGCACTGATCATCGAAGTGAACCGAGCGGTCGCGAACTACATGCTCGGCAACATCGCGATCAGCGCACTGGCCACGATCGCGACGTGGATCGTCCTGTCGATCCTCGGCGTCCCGTACGCCCTGTCGCTCGGATTCGTGGTCGGGTTCTTCGACCTGATACCGCTCGTCGGAGCCACGATCGGAGCGATCGTCGTGGCGCTGGCCACGGTCACGGTCAGCTTCCCCGTCGCGACGCTCGTGTGGATCGGGTTCATCGTCGTGTGGCAGCGCTTCGAGGACTACGTCGTCCAGCCGGCCGTCTATGGCCGCGCGCTGAACGTCAACCCGATCGTGACGATCATCTCGGTGCTCGCCGGCGCGGAGCTGCTCGGGGTGCTCGGCGCCCTGCTCGCGATTCCCACCGCCGCCGTCATCCAGATCCTTGCTCGCGAGTGGTGGTCCACCCGCAACGGTGCACACACCGAACAGCCACCGGCCGCGGCGTCGCCACCCTTGCAGCGAGCTGCGCAGGCCTCCGCCGAGGCCCCCGCCCGGTAACCGGGACGTATGAACGCCCGCGGCCAGCGTTCTGGTCTCTCCGGCCGTCAGGTCCCAGCTTCGGGTGAACACCACAACGAAAGGAGCACATCGTGCCCACGAACACCCAGCTCGAGGACGAAGTCCTGTCGAGCCTCGCGCTTGATCCACGGATCCCCGATCCGCTCGAGATCGCAGTATCGGGCGGCAACGGCGACGTGCAGCTGCGCGGGACTGTGGAGAGCTTCGCCCAGCGGCGCGCCGCGGTCAACGACGCCAAAGCGGTCGCGGGTGTCGATCGCGTCGACGATCAGCTCAAAGTCGACCTCCTCGGCGACTACCGCCGTGAAGACGACGAGATTCGCGGGATCATCCTTCAGTCCCTGATGTGGGACGTGGACGTTCCCTCCGACTCGGTCAAGGTCAGGGTGGAAGACGGTTGGGTGACGCTCGAAGGTGAGGTCGACTACCAGTTCGAAAGCGACGCAGCGTTCGACGACGTGGCCTGCCTGTTCGGTGTGGTGGGTGTGACGAACGAGATCAGGGTCGTCGCGCCCTGAGAGCTTGCGTTCGCGTGGGCGGATGCTCGCCCACGCGAACGCCCGCCGCCGGCGAGGCCGGCTCGCGTCGGGCGCATCCTTCCCGGCCCCCCGACCAGGGAGAGCCGCGCCCTCGGCCATAAACCTCGGCTGTGGGGCCCGCTCCGTGTGGTTATCGCGCAGGAGCGGTCCCGGACCTAGGCTCGCGTGAAGCCAACCCATTCGAGGAAAGGAACCGCCATGGCCGATGACCTCGTCATCACCGACAACGTGATCGTTGTCAACTTCCAGCAGGACAGCAGCGCCTATGAGGGGCTGACCCGCCTCAAGGAGCTCAACTCCCAGGGTCAGCTCGAACTCCGTGCGGCGGCGGTGGTCGCGCGCGGCGAGGACGGTAAGGTGGCCGTCAAGGACGAGATCGGAGACAACGACTTCACGGGAACGGCCACCGGAGGAGTGGTGGGACTGCTGATCGGAATAATCGGCGGGCCGCTCGGGGTGCTGATCGGTGGAGCCACCGGCCTGCTGGTCGGCTCGCTGTTCGACATCGAAGACGCCGACGAGACGGAATCGGTTCTCAGCCAGATCTC
>DATFZP010000256.1:0-2523 GCA_035314405.1 Solirubrobacteraceae bacterium
GGTTGTGCGCGACGAAGTCATGGCCCGCGACGAACTGCCCCGCGCTGAAGCCAGGCGAGCGGCGGTACGGCCCGCGGTTGGCGTAGGCGACCCCGGTGTCGAGCACGGCGACGATCACGCCGCGGCCCCCGGGGACGCCGTCGGCGGCGACGTTGTACCAGGCTTCCGGGGCGTTCACGCCGAATTCTCCGGCGAAGTTCCACTGCAGTTCCTCCCATCCGCCCGGGTGATGGGACAGGCCTTCGTTGTCGGGTATGAACGTCCCGGCGGCGTGGGCGATGTAGTCGGGCACCGCCCACTCGACGCCGGGGAGCCTGCGCTGGGCTGCCAGCGCCGAGGCGACGCTCACCCCCGGGCTCAACTGCAGCACGCGCGTGGTGGCCGGAACGGCGGAGGCGGAGGCGGACGCGGTGCTCGCGCGAGGCGTGCCGGGCGGTGCGTACCCGACGAGGACGCGGCCCGGCACGTACGGCTCTGCGTGGGCGGCCGGCGCCGCCACTGCTGCGCAGAGCAACGCCGCGGCGGCCCACGCTGACAGCAGCCGCGCGGCCGCTGGCCTCGAGGGCCTTGGCAGGGGATGGCGGGAGCGTCGTGACATGGTGGTCGGGTGGTGAGGAGGACGGCCGTAGGCGATGATGAAGGGCCGGGCCGTGCGGCGGGAGGCACTGTCGCAGACGCCGCGGGCGCGATCCATGAGCGGACGCTTCTTCCCACGTGACGACTACTTCATGCGCCTGGCCCTTCGTGAGGCCGAGCGAGCATTGAAACACGCCGACGTGCCGATTGGCGCGGTCATCGTGCGAGATGGTGAGGTTCTTGCCGCGGCCCACAACGAGCGTGAGCTGCTCCAGGACCCCACCGCGCATGCGGAGATGATCGCCCTGCGAGAGGCCGCCCGGGCGTCGGGGAGCTGGCGGGTGCTCGACTCCGTGCTCTACGTGACACTCGAGCCGTGCGCCATGTGCGCGGGGGCGATCGTCCTCGCTCGCATCGCCAGGGTCGTGTTCGGGGCGAGCGACCCGAAGGCCGGAGCATGCGGGAGCGTTCTCGACGTCCTCGCCGAGCCCCGCCTCAACCACCGCCCGGACGTCGCCGGCGGGCTGCTCGCCGGGGAGTGCGGGGAGCTGTTGAGTGCCTTCTTCGCCTCGCGGCGGTAGCCCCGGCGGCGCTCGTCAGAGCTGGGCCAGCAGAACGCTCTGCACCCGTTCGGCGACCCGGGGCCATGCGAACTCCCTGGCACGCTCGGCGCCCGCCGCGCCGAGGCGGGCGGCCAGAGGAGCATCGAGTAGCAGGCGGGTGATGGCATCCGCGAGCGCCCGCGGGTCGGCGGGGTCGACGAGCAGACCGCTGACGCCATCGGCGACGGCGTCGAGCGCCCCCGCCACGTTCCCCGCGACGACGGGCTTGCCGTACGCACCCGCCTCCAGGTACACGATCCCGAAGCCCTCGCCGGCGCGGCCGGCCCCCGGCAGGCGGCTCGGCATGGTGAACACCTGGCAGCGGCGCAGCCAGCGGTTGCGCTCCTGATCGTCCACCGCCCCGAGGAAGCTCACCGACTCCGCCACGCCGCGAGCAACGGCGAGCGCTTCCAGCTCGCCCCGCAGGGGGCCGTCGCCGATCACCACCCACTGCACGTCGGGAACCCGCTCTCGCATGCTCGCGAGTGCCTCCAGGAGCACGTCGTGGCCCTTGTAGCGATCCTCCAGGCGGGCGATCGTCAAGACGGTGGGGCGCTCGGCCGGCAGGGGGGAGGCGTCGACCGGAAGATCCACCCCCGGCGGAATCTTCGTCGTCTGCGGAGAGACACCGGTCGCGGCGATCAGCTCGGCGGTGTAGGCGCTGATCGGGATGCTCATGTGCGCCTGGCCGGCGGCGAATGCGGCCAGCCTCGGCCGAGCGCCGATCTCCTTGGCGTAGAAGTACTGCACGACCCGCGCACCCACCATCCGCCGAGCCACCGCCGCCGCCGGACTCGTGACGATGTGGCCGCTGAGGATCACCTCGGGGCGAAACCGCAGGGCCTGCGAGACCGCGGCCGCGTTCAGCGCGGCGATCCTCGCCTGCCCGTGCCCGCGAGCGGCGACGCGCACTGTCTCGAGGTCGGTCGTCGCGTCAAACCGCTCCGCGCCGTTGGTCCCCAGGGTCAGCACCCTCGTCCGGAAGCCCTCGATGCCCGTCGCCAAACGATGCATCTGCACCTGGATGCCTCCGTGGGCGGGGGGGAAGTCCGGGGTCAGCACGAGCAGCCGAGGTCTCGCGCCGGCCGCTGGGGGTGGCGCCGAGGGATCGGGCCGGGGCTCGGGATCCTGTATCGGTTTGGCGATCGCGCTCACGGGAGCAACATAGAAGGCCGCCTCGGCAGGTCCACGAAGGGCGGAAGGTACGGAGGGGGAGGGATTCGAACCCTCGTCGGAGGAATCTCCCCCGAAATGGTTTTCGAGACCACCGCATTCAACCGCTCTGCCACCCCTCCGGGCGACGCGCACCAGGCTATTAGATGTCTGTCCGTCCGTCCCAGTCCCC
>DATFZP010000257.1:0-5829 GCA_035314405.1 Solirubrobacteraceae bacterium
GCCAACCTCTACAAGACACGCTTCAACGGGGTTCCGGGCGTCGTCTACGCGGCCGGGGTGCGCCACGCCTACAACCTCGCCGAGGCCTTCCGGGCGGAGGGGATCAAGGCCCAGGCCGTCTCCGGCGAGACGCCCAAGCGGGAGCTCGTGGAGATCCTCGCCCGCTACGAGCGGGGGGCGATCGACGTGCTCATCAACGCCCAGCTGCTCGCCGAGGGGTGGAACAGCCCGCGGGCGACCGTCTGCGTGCACCTCGCTCCGACCGCCTCCAAACGCATCTACCAGCAGCGGGTGGGTCGCGTCACCCGCCGGCACCCCGGCAAGGAGGCGGGCCTCGTCGTGGACTTCGTCCACCCGGCCACCAAGAACGACGACCCCGTCGTCACGCTTCACTCCCTGCTCGACCGCGACGTGTACCGGGGCGGGGCCATCGTCGTCGGCCCCGTGAGGCGGGGGCGGGGACGCAGGATGCGGGTGGAGCGGCGCGTGCTGCCGGTGTGCGCCGAGGAGGAGCGGCGGTTCGCCGTCTTCGAGCGGGAGCTGTGGCGAATCGCCGTGGAGAACCTCGACTACGGCGAGCAGCACGTGTGGGCCGCCCTCGCCGGCGCCCGGGTCGCCCCCAACGGATGGCGGCGGGCACGGGCGATGCTCCACTTCGACCGCACCGGAGAGCTGAAGAGCCGCTTCCTGATAACCGCCGTCCAGCGCAACAAGAACTCCCAGCTGCGCCTGAGGGCGCTGACCGACATCGCGGCCCTGCGCGACCCCGACGCGTTCGACACCGCGATCGACATCATCGGCGGCTGGCCCCGGGACGAGCGCAAGGAGGCGACCAAGATCATGCTCCGCGCCCTCGTCGAGCGGCGGATCGGCCGGCGCGACCAGGCCAACGCCTGGATCTGGCGGCTGGCCGAGTACACCAGGGACGTCCACGAGGAGTACGCCGTGCAGCGCTGGCCCGAGACCAAGCGGCTGCTCGGGCTGCTGGTCAACTCCGCGGGAGGCGCCCACGCGCGCAACGCCCGGCGGCTGATCCACGCGGCGCGCAAGCAGGATCGCCGCCTGGCGGCGGCGCTGCTCGCCGCGGCCCTGGCACACACGCCGGAGGCCGAGGAGGCGCTCCGCGGCGCCCGCACGCGGATGGCCCGCAAGCCCCCGGCGCTCGCACGCGAGCTACTGCGGAACTTCCCCAAACGCCGCGCCCGCAACGCCCGTCGCAAACGCAAGGGCGCCAAGGCCTCGGCCAACGGGGCCGGGCCGGGGCTCGAGCAGGGCGCCGGCGCAGGCTCGCTGCAGGCGGCGGTAAATCTGCCGGCCGCCGACCGGTAGTCCGCCGATCAGCTCACCGACGTGAGGTGGACCTCGCCCGCGTTCAGGGTCGTGCGCCCGCCTCCGTCGAGTGCGACGATCAGCCGTCCCTCCCCGTCGACCCCCCGCGCCCGTCCGCGCCCCCCCTCCCATGCGATCTCCCGCCCCTTCAGGGCGTCGCGTGAGCGCCACTCGTCGAGGATCGTCGCGGGGGGCTGCGCGAGCCGCCGCTCGAGCGCCAGCAGCAGCCTCGCCAGCGCGGGCTCGATCTCGGCCCTCCCCCACCCGAGGGTCGCCGCCGGCAGCGACCCCGGGGAGGGGTCCTCACCGCCCGCCTGCCCGCGCAGCTGCGCCGGAAGCTCGGACAGCTCGACGGCGACGTTGACCCCGATCCCGAGCACGGCCCACCCCTGCTGCGGACGGCCCTCGGTGAGGATGCCGGCGAGCTTGGCCAGCGCCGGCGGCGATCCGCGGTCAGGCGACCGCGCAGGCGGGCGCCCGCCCTCCGCCGGCGGGGTCTCGAGAACGACGTCGTTCGGCCACTTGATCCGGGCCCCCTCTCCGGCGAGGTCGCACACGGCCACCGCGGCCATCAGCGGCAGCAGCGTGGGCGGTGAGCGCAGGACGAGCGACATCAGGATCGCGCTGTCCGCCGGCGCCGACCAGCGCCGGCCCTGACGGCCCCGCCCGGCCGTCTGCTCGCCGGCGGTCACGAGGGTTCCGTTGGGCGCCCCGCCGATCGCCAGCTCCCGCGCCCGGTCATTGGTCGAGTCGATGCGCCGCAGGTGCAGCCGCGGCCGGCCGAGGTCGCTCAACGTCCCGCCCGCGCTCCAGCGTCTGCCACCAACGCGGCGAGCACGCCGTCGACGTCGTGGCTGTCCGCCTCGACGTGCGGCTCGATCCCTGCGTCCCGGAGCGTTCGGCTGGTGATCGGGCCGATCGACACGACCCGGAGGCCCGGCGGGAGCGTGGCGTCGGCCGCCTGCAGGAAGTGGCGGACCGCGGACGAGGAGGTGAAGGTGATGTAGTCGCCGGCGAGGGCCGCCTGCAGCGCTCGCGGCGCCGGCGGCTCGGCGATCGTCTCATACAGCGCGAGCACGTCGACCTCCGCGCCCCTGGCCCGCAGCGCGTCGGGCAGCACGTCCCGCCCCTCCGCGGCGCGGGCGATCAGCGCGCGCTTGACGGGGAGGGAAGCGAGAGCCTCGACCAGCCCCTCGGCCACGAAGCCGTCTGGCACGACGTCGGCGAGGATCCCGTGCTCGGCCAGCGCCGCAGCCGTCCCCGGCCCGATGGCTGCCACCCGGAGCCCGGCGAGCGAGCGGGCGTCGAGGCCGGCGGCGGCCAGCCGCCCGAACAGGGCCGCGACCCCGTTGGCGCTGGTGAGGCACAGCAGGTCGTAGCCCGACAGGTCGGGTGCCGGGCCGGGGAGGGGCTCGGTGCGGATCACTGGAGCCTCCACCACCCTCGCTCCCAGCTCCCGCAGGCGTGCAGCGAGGCCGCTGGCCTGGGCACGGGCGCGGGTGACCGCCACGGTGAGGCCCGCCAACGGCAGGGGGGCACGCCACGAGAGCTCCTCCGCCAGCCCCGCCACCGCTCCCACGACAGTGATCGAGGGGGGCCTCACCGCCTCCCGCAGCGCCGCCTCGGCGATCGTCTCGAGGGTGGCGGTGATCGTCCGCTGGGAGGGCAGCGTTCCAGCTTCCACCACCGCCGCCGGCTCTCCGGGAGAGCGCCCGCCGGCGATCAGCGAGGCGGCGATGGCGGGAAGCGCTCGCACGCCCATGTAGAAGACGAGCGTCCCCGGGAACGCCGCCAGGGCCTGCCAGTCGACCGCCGTCTCCTCCTTGTCGGGGTCCTCGTGGCCGGTCACGAGCGCCACGGCGCTCGCCAGGCCCCTGTGGGTCACGGGGATGCCGGCGTAGGCGCTCGCCGCGATCCCCGCGGTGATCCCGGGGACGATCTCGAACGGGATGCCCGCCTGCGTCAGCGCGAGCGCCTCCTCGCCCCCGCGCCCGAACACGAACGGGTCGCCGCCCTTCAGCCGCACGACCGTCCTCCCGGCGCGGGCTCGCTCGATCATCAGCTGCTCGGTCCGCTCCTGGGGAACCGACTCGCCGCCCCCCTCCTTGCCCACGAACACGAGCTCGGCGTCGGGCCTCGCACCATCGAGGGCGCCGGCCGGTATCAGGCGGTCGTGGAGGATCACCTCGGCCGTGGCGATCAGGTGGAGCGCCCGCTCGGTCATCAGGCTCGGATCGCCGGGCCCGGCTCCCACCAGGTGGACGCGTCCGGGGGCCGTCTGCTCAGCGCTCAACGCCCGCCTCCTCCTGCACCTGCCGCAGCAGCTCTCCGCCGCCGGCCGCCGTCAGCCGCTCGCAGACGGCCCGCCCGAGACCGTCGGGATCCGCCAGCTCGCCGAGTAGCTCGTCGCTCGCCCAGGCCGACCCGTCGGGGAGACCCACCCACGCCCGCAGCCTCAGCCGGCCGCCGCCGGCCGGCTCGGCGTGAGCGCCGAGGGGCGTCTGACAGCTCGCCTGCAGCTCCCGGGCGAGGGCCCGCTCTGCGAGCAGGCAGGCCAGGGTCTGCGGGTCGGTGATGGCCTCCGCCGCCCGGCGGGCGGGCGAGTCCTCGCTACGGCCCTCGATCGCGAGGATCCCCTGGCCGGGAGCCGGGACGAACCGCTCGGGGTCGAGCACTCCCCCCACCTCCTCCTCACGCCCGAGCCGCTGCAGGCCCGCTCTCGCGAGCACGATCGCCCACAGTCCCTCGTCCCGATCGGCGAGCCTGCGAAGGCGCGTGTCGACGTTGCCCCGCAGGGGAACCACCTCGAGATCGTCCCTCGCCGCCCGCAGCTGGCCGAGACGGCGGATGCTGCTGGTGCCGATCCGGCCCCCGGCGGGGATCTCCCGCAGGCTACTCGCCCCGCACAGCACGTCCTCCGCCGCCGCCCGAGGTGGTGCGCCCACCAGCGAAAGCCCTTGCGGCAGGCTTCCCGGGACGTCCTTGGCGGAGTGCACGGCCAGGTCGATCTCTCCGGCGAGGAGCGCGTCCTCGAGCTCGGCCACCCACCTGGACTTGTCCTGCCCCCCGACGCCCCTGTCCCCACCGGTGACCATCGGGAGCACCTCGCAGCCCCCGAGCAGCTCGGCCACGAGCTTGGCCTGTGCCAGCGCGAGCGCGCTCCGCCGGCTGCCGATCCGCATCAGCTGGGCAGGCCGCCCGCCCCATCCCGCGGGGATGGGTGACCGCCGGACCGGCGCTCGCGCAGGTCGTGGACCTCCGCGAGCTCCGCCGCGGGCTCCGGCTCTGCATGGGCCTCCTCGTGCAGTCCGAACAGCTCGCGGACCAGCTCGAGGCTCGCGTGGCCGCGATCTCCGCCGAGGCTCCGCAGCCGGATCGTGGGCTCGTGCAGCAGCCTGCTCATCACCGCCCTCGCGATCGCCTCGACCCGGGCGAGATCGCGGGGGGACGCCGCCTCCCAGCGTCCGGCGTTCTCCGCCAGCACCTGCTCGACGAGCTCGGCGCCGTGCTCCCGCAGGGCGCTCACCGTCGGCAGCGCGTCGAGCTGGCCGAGCCAGCGGGCGAAGCGGTGGATCTCCTCCTCGACGATCTCGAGCGCCCGGGGCGCCTCCTCGGCGCGGGTGTTGAGGTTGCGGGCGATGTTCTCCTGGAGGTCGTCGATGTCGTAGAGGCTCACGCCGTCGAGCTCGCCGCAGCTGGGATCGATGTCCCGGGGGACGGCGATGTCGATCAGCAGCAGCGGGCGGCCCTCACGTGTGGCCATCACCAGCTCGAGCTCCTCCCGTCCCACGATCGGGTGCGGAGAGGAGGTCGAGGACAGCATGATGTCAGCCTCGACGAGCTGGTCGGGGAGTTTGTCGAGGCCCACCACCGAGCCCCCGAACCGCTCGGCCAGGCTCAGCGCCCGGTCGGCGTGCCGGTTGGCGACGAAGATCGTGCCGGCGCCCTGCGCCGCCAGCGCCCTGGCCGTCAGCTCGCTCGTCTCCCCGGCGCCGAGGATCACGACGTGGCGGCGCTCGAGGCCGCCGAGGACGTTCAGGGCGAGGTCGACCGCCACCGAGGGAACGCTCACCCGGCTGGAGCCGATGCCCGTCTCCGAGCGCACCCTCTTGCCGGTCGTCAGCGCCGCCGCGAACAGGCGGTTGGTGAGCGGGCCGGTGCAGCCCGCCTGCACGGCGCGTTCGTGGGCGCGCCGGACCTGTCCCTGGATCTCGGCCTCGCCGAGGATCATCGAGTCCAGGCCCGCCGTCACCCTGTAGAGGTGGCGGGCGGCGTCGCAGTTGCGGGGCGAGTAGATCGCCTCGGCGAGCTCGGTGGGGCGGATCGCCGCCCGGCGGGCGAGCAGGCCGAGCACGTCGGACTCCGCCCGCACGGGGTCTCCCACGACCAGGTAGACCTCCGTGCGGTTGCAGGTGGAGATCACCACCGCCTCCCGCACCTCGCCGGTCGCGATCGCCGCGAGCGCGAACTCGCCGGCCTCGCTCTCGCTGAAGGCCAGGC
>DATFZP010000258.1:0-4455 GCA_035314405.1 Solirubrobacteraceae bacterium
TCGGACATCACGATCCGCAAGGACGCCAACGAGCTCGAGGTCAACATCCACACCGCCCGGCCGGGCATCGTGATCGGCAAGTCGGGCACCGAAGTGGATGCTCTCCGCCGAGACCTCCACAAGATCACCAAAAAGCAGATCAAGGTCAACATCCTCGAGATCAAGCGACCGGAGCTCGACGCGAAGCTCGTCGCCCAGTCGATCGCCGAGCAGCTCCAGAACCGGGTGGCCTTCCGCCGGGCGATGAAGCGGGCGCTGACGAGCGCGATGCGCTCGGGAGCCAAGGGGGTCAAGGTGCAGGTGGCCGGCCGCCTCGGAGGCGCCGAGATGGCTCGCACCGAAAGCTACTCCGACGGCCGTGTGCCCCTCCACACGATGAGGGCGGACATCGACTACGGCTTCTACGAGGCGCGGACCACGTTCGGGCGGATCGGCGTGAAGTGCTGGGTCAACAAGGGCGAAATCATGCCCGAGGGCTACACCGGAGCGGATCTCACCGACATGACCGCACCCGCTCCCCCGAGCTCCGACAGGGACTCCCGGAACGGCCGCGACTCCCGGGAGGGCCGCGGACGCGGTCGCGGCGCAGGTGGCGGCGGCGGGCGCGGACGCGGCCCGGGCGGACCCGGCGGCGGGCGCGGGGGACGCGACTCCGGCGGAGGGGGGCGCGGTTCTCGTCCCGGCGAGGGGACCGGTGCGGGCGATGGAGGTCGTCGCTGATGCTCTCTCCCAAGCGGGTCAAGCACCGCAAGCAGCACCGTGGCCGCCGGCGTGGAACCTCGCGGGGGCAGCTGCACGTGCAGTTCGGGGATTACGGCCTGAAGGCCCTCGAGGGTGGCTGGCTGACCAACCGCCAGATCGAGGCGGCCCGTGTCGCGATGACCCGCAAGATCAAGCGTGGCGGGAAGGTCTGGATCAACGTGTTCCCTGACAAGCCCGTGACCAAGAAGCCGGCCGAGACCCGCATGGGCTCCGGAAAGGGCTCTCCGGAGGGGTGGGTCGCGGTGGTCAAGCCGGGTCGGGTCATGTTCGAGCTCGCCGGCGTGTCCGAGCCGCTCGCCCGGGAAGCGATCCGGCTCGCCGCATACAAGCTCCCCGTCAAATCCAAGTTCGTCCTCAGAGAGGACTGAGGCGGCCATGAAAGCGAGCGAGCTGCGCGACTTCGAAGACCACGAGCTGACCACCCGGGTGGCAGAGCTTCGCCGGGAGATCTTCGGCCTGCGCTTCTCCAACGCCACCGGCGAGCTGGATGACACCGCCGCTCTGTCCCGTGCCAAACGCGACCTCGCCCGAGCGCTGACCGTCGTCCGCGAGCGGACTGCCGCGACGGGCGGCAACCCGGCCCGCTGAAGGCCTCCCAACAGGACCAGGAACCGAAAGACATGGCTGACGAGAAAGACAACGAGAGCACCGACACCCCCGAGGAGACGCCCGCCGAGGCGAACGACGCCGGCGAGCAGGCGCCAGAGTCCCCCGCCGAGGAGCAGGCTTCCGGCGAGCAGGCCCCCGCCGAGGAGGCGTCCGCCGAGGAGGCCGAGGCCTCCGGCGAGCAGGCCCCGGGTGAGGCCCCAGAGGGCGACGTCGAGCAGGCTGCTCCGGCGCCCGCCGCTCAGGCCGTCGAGCAGCTCTCTCCTAAGGAGCGCCGCCGGCGCAAGCGAAGCTCGGGGACGAAGGAGCCGCGCCCGCCCCGCACGCCGGAGGAGCGCCACGCCGAGCGCGTGCAGGAGCGCCGCGAGAAGGCGCTCAGGCGCCGGACCCGCCGACTCAGCGAACGGGCGAAGTCCGCCGAGCGCCGCGCCGCCGCTCCACCCCCCGAGCCGCTTGCTCCGGTCCACGCCCCCGTGGAGGGCACCCGCAGGGTTCGCCAGGGCGTGGTCGTCTCCGACAAGGCGGAGAAGACGATCACGGTCAGGATCGACGTGGCCCGCCGCCACCGCCGCTACGAGAAGATCGTCCGCAGCTCGAGCACCGTGCACGCCCACGACGAGAACAACGACGCCCACGAGGGGGATGTCGTGCGGGTGATCGAGAGCAGGCCCCTGTCGCGGACCAAGCGGTGGGCCCTCGTCGACGTGCTGGAGCGGGCGAGATGAGGATCGGGGCGCCGCGGTGATCCAGAACGAGACGAGACTGCGGGTGGCCGACAACTCCGGCGCCCGGGAGATCCTCTGCATCCGCGTGAAGGGCGGCTCCCGCCGGCGCTACGCGTTCGTCGGCGACGTCATCACGGCGACGGTCAAGCAGGCCAACCCCCAGGGAACCGTCAAGAAGGGCGACGTCGTCACGGCGGTGATCGTGCGTACCAAGAAGCCGATCGGCCGCGAGGACGGCACCTACATAGCCTTCGACGAGAACGCCGCTGTGATCATCGACGACCAGAACAATCCCCGGGGCACCCGCGTGTTCGGGCCGGTGGCCCGGGAACTGCGCGAGCGCAACTTCATGAAGATCGTCTCGCTCGCCCCTGAGGTGCTGTGATGGGCCGCGCCGGGAAGGCTCCTGTGCGACGCACGCTGAAGATCCGCTCGGGGGACTTCGTCAAGGTGATCTCGGGGAAGGACCGCGGCAAGACCGGTCGCGTGCTGAGGGTCGACCCCACACGTGAGCGGCTCGTCGTGGAGGGGCTGAACATGATCAAGCGCAGCACCCGCCCGCATCAGGTCGCGGGTGCGCAGAGCGAACAGGCACTCGGAGGGGTGATCGAAAAGGAGGGCCCGATCCACATCTCCAACGTGATGCTCCTCGACGCCAAAGGCAAGCCGACCCGGGTGGGGATCGACCGCGAGGGCGGCCGGCGCTACCGCGTCGCCAAGAGCACCGGCGCGAGGCTCGACTGATATGGCCACGATCACCGATCCTGCTCCCCCGGCCCGCCTGAAGGCCCGCTATCTCGAGGAGATCCGCCCGGCCCTGATCGACCGGTTCGGCTACTCCTCGGTGATGCAGGCCCCGAGGATCGAGAAGATCACCGTCAACATGGGCGTCGGCCTCGCCAAGCAGGACTCGAAAATGCTCAAAGCAGCCGCCGATCAGCTCGCCACGATCGCCGGCCAGCAGCCCAACATCCGCCGTGCCCGCAAGTCGATCGCCGCGTTCAAACTTCGCGAGGGCATGCCGGTGGGAGTGTCGGTGACCCTTCGCGGCGAGCGCAGCTACGAGTTCCTCGATCGTCTCGTGTCGATCGCGATCCCCAGGATCCGCGACTTCAGGGGGCTGAACCCCCGCTCCTTCGACGGTCGCGGCAACTACTCGATGGGCGTCAAGGAGCAGATCATCTTCCCCGAGATCGACTACGACGCGATCGACCAGGTGCGGGGTCTGGACATCACCATCACCACCACCGCCCCCACCGACGTCGAGGCCTACGCCCTGCTGAGCGCCCTCGGCATGCCGTTCGCCGCCCAGGGCCGACCCGCCGGCTTCGACCTCCCCGCCGACGCGCCCCCCGAGACAGCCGCGGAGTCGCCCGCCCCCGAGGCGCCCCCCCCGGCGGCCCCGGTCGAGGAGGCCGCTCCCGAGCACGAGGCCGCCGCGGAGCTCCAGGAGCCCGAGGCCGCCGCGGAGCCGGTGGCGGTCGAGGAGCCCGAGGTTGCCGCCGAGGAGCCCGAGGCTGTCGCGGAGGTCCAGGCACCCGAGTCCGCGCAGGAGGCCGAGCCCGAGGCCGCCGCGGAGCCGGAGCCGGTCGAGCAGCCGCAGGCAGAGGTCGCGACGGAGCCCGAGCCCGAGGACGCCGCGCCGGCGCAGGCCGACGTCGAGGGCGAGGACGCCGCGCCGGCGCAGGCCGACGTCGAGGGCGAGGACACCGCCCCGGCGCAGGCCGAGGCCGAGACCGCGAACGCAGATGTGGCCGGGACGGCCGAGACGGCCGAGAACCAGGACGCCCCGGACCGCGAGGACGGGGACACCGCCGAGAAGGAGAGCGCCGACTGATGGCCAAGACATCCCAGCGCGTCAAGCAGGCGCGTGAACCGAAGTTCAAGACGCGTGCCTATACTCGCTGCAACCGTTGCGGTAGGCCACGCGCGGTTTACAAGAAGTTCGGGGTGTGCCGCATCTGCTTGCGCGAGCTCGCCCACAACGGCCAGATCCCCGGGATGACGAAGTCCTCCTGGTAGGGCCCGAGATCTTCACCACTGAATAGCCACTGAACCATGTCAATGACCGATCCGATAGCCGACTTCCTGACACGCGTGCGCAACGCGATCCACGCCGCGCACGAGACGGTCGAGGTTCCCGCGTCCAAAACGAAGGCCGAGCTGGCGCGGATCCTCGCCGAGCAGGGCTACATCGATTCGTGGTCGGTCCTGCCCGCCCCCGAGGGAGCGGCAGGACAGTTGCTGGAGATAAGGCTGAAGTACACGGAGGACCGGCGCTCGGCGATCTCGGGCCTGCGGCGTGTGTCGCGCCCCGGGAGGCGCACATATGTGGACGCGAAGCACATCCCCAAGGTGCTTG
>DATFZP010000259.1:0-5823 GCA_035314405.1 Solirubrobacteraceae bacterium
CCTCAAGGACACGATCGTGGCCGTCCGCAAGGACGTCGAGGCGGGGCTGTCCCTGAGCGACTCGATGAGCAGGCACCCGAAGGTGTTCAACCCGCTGTTCGTGGCGATGACCCAGGCAGGGGAGACCGGAGGCGTCCTGGAGGACTCCCTGATGCGGGTCGCCGACCAGCTTCAGAAGGATGCGGCCCTGCGCAGGATGATCAAGTCGGCGATGGTCTACCCGACGCTCGTGATCGTCTTCGCCGTCGGCGTGATGATGGCTCTCGTCGCGTTCCTCGTGCCCGTGTTCGTCGGCGTCTTCAAGCAGTTCGGAGGCGAACTCCCCGCGCCGACGAAGGTCTCGGTCCTGCTCTCGGAAATCGTCACGGGCTACTGGTGGCTGATCTTCGGCACGGCGGGCGTTGTGGCCGCGGCGTTCATCAAGTGGAAGAA
The DNA here is from genome assembly GCA_035314405.1 of Solirubrobacteraceae bacterium. GTDB lineage: Bacteria > Actinomycetota > Thermoleophilia > Solirubrobacterales > Solirubrobacteraceae > Palsa-744. Next base: position 433 of record DATFZP010000259.1, read on the forward strand.
AACCACGTGGGGCCGCCGCCAGTGGGACCACTTCCGCCTGCACGTGCCGATGAAGATCGGGGGCATCGTCCAGCAGGTCGCCGTCGCCCGCTGGTCGCGGACGCTCGCCTCGCTGACCGCCGCCGGGGTGCCGCTGCTGCAGGCTCTGGAGATCACCGGACGGACCGGCGGGAACGCCGCGATCGAGGAATCGATGGACGGCGTGATCGCCTCGGTCAAGCGGGGTGGCACGATCGCCGCCCCGCTCGCCCAGGCGCCGATCTTCCCCGCGATGGTCACCCACATGGTGGGCGTCGGAGAGGAAACCGGCGCCCTCGACGCGATGCTCGACAGCATCGCCGAGTTCTACGAGGAACAGGTGGAGGCCTCGGTCAAGGCGCTGACATCGATCCTGGAGCCGATCATGATCATCCTGATCGGCGGCATCGTGGGCTTCATCGTGATCTCGATGTACCTGCCCCTGTTCGAAGTCTACAACCACATCGAATAGGCGAAGCGGCTCTACAGAGCCAAGAATCGCCTAGTTTGTCATCGCCTTGTCATCGAGAATCGCGGCGACCGTCTGGGCGGCCTGCTCGTCCGGCCTGAGTGCGGGCGATCAGTGATGGCCGCTGCTAGGGAGCGGCGCGACGCCACACGGCGTCGATGCGCCAGCACAGGTCATCGGCGGACGTGTAGCCATGCTCGACGTCGCGGGCACGGGTCGCGGTGTTCGGGCCGAGCACCTGGATGCAGGCCCCGTCTTCCCCCTCGGGGCCTACCAACAGCTCGTAGCCCGAGGGGTCGGCGAAGGTGAGGCGGATCTCGGGCAGCGGCCAGCCCGCGTCCCTGATCGGGATCGTGGGCGCAACGGCCACCTGCTCCTCCCCGGCGGCCATCGCTTCCTGGATGAAGCCTTCCCGGAACGCTTCGACGGCGTTCTCGATGATCTTCTCGTTCTCGCTTCCCACAGCGCGTGACCATAGCCGCCTTGTCATCGGCATGTCATCGAACGTAGCCGGACGGACCGTCATGAACGACCATCGACGCCGGCCGAGAGGCCCGGGATCCCCTCCAAACTCGTACTGCTCGTCACTCCCCGACATCGGGCAGCATGGCCGGGAGATAACCACATCGAATAGCCGATGTGGCTCTGTAGAGCGAGAAATCAGCGAATCTGGCGGCGAGCAGCCAACGGGGGCAGAGGCGAGCCCTCAGGGCGTCACCAGGTCCTCCAGCTCGAAGGTCAGGATCTCGGCGGTCGGAGCAGCGCCGACCGCTTGGATCACCGGCTTGAGGATGCTCTCGTCGAAGCGTTCGGCGTACTCGATGGAGTCCCATATCTGCGCGACCCGCATGACGCCGTCCTCCTCGATGGCGCCGTGCATGATCAGTCCGAGCGGATGCCGCCGATCGATGTCCAGCATCGCTCTCGCGGCGCTGTAGGTCTTCCGGTCCATGCCCCGGCTCACGATCCGTAATACAGCCATAGGTCCCCCTCTCCTTGTGTGACCCAATGGTACGAGCCTAACGCCTATTGATAGCTCCCGACCGCGTCGAGGTCCTCAGGCGCTCCTTGGGCGCTCCTCGATCCACAGTCGCCGGCCGTTCCCGCTGTCCTGCACCGCCAGCGACAGCCGGCCGTCGAGCAGCTCGAGCAGCTCGTCCCCCACCAGCTCTCTCCGCCACCCCCTCAGCGTCCGCACGTCGGCCCGTCCACCTGTCCGCGCACAGGCCACCACGGCCTGCAGGTCCGCCCTCGCGGCCAGCAGCTCGTAGGCCAGTCCGGCCTCGCGGGCCCGCGCCCGCAGGAGTGCCTCCCCGAGCGCCACGAGCGGAGCGTCGTCGGGCCTCGCCGAGGGCAGCCGAGGATGCTCGGGAGGAGGTTCGGGGGGGAGCGCACGGGCGCCCTGGACGACGGCGAGCAGGTCCTCGGCTCGTCGCCCGCTGCCCCCTGCGCCCACGCCGCGGATGCGCTGGAGCTCTCCCCGGGACGACGGCTTTCGCCTGGCGATCTCCATCAGCGCCGCGTCGCTGAGGACGCTCTGGACCGGCCGGTCCAGACGGGCGGCTGTCCGCTCCCGCCACTCCACCAGCCGGCGCGCGACAGGCCGCGCGGAGGCGCCGAGTCCGGCGATACGGGGAAGGCGCTCGAAGATCGCCTCCGGGTCGCGCTCGTCGCTGGAGCCCGCGAGGGGCTCGCACTCCTCCAGCGCCCACTGCAGTCGCCCGATCGCCTGCAGGCGGCGCTCCAGCTCGGCGGCCAGCTCCAACAGGTGCACGACGTCCTCGCGGGCGTAGGCCAGCTGCTCGGGGGAGAGGGGCCGCGCGTCCCAGCGGGTGAAGCTGGCCGTCTTGGCCAGCCGCAGTCCGAGCGTGTCGGCGAGCAGCGAGTCGTAGGAGACCTGCGCGCCGAGCCCGGCGAACCCGGCCGCGACCTGCGTGTCGAAGAGGTTCGTCACCTCCGCGCCGAAACGCCGGCGAATCAGCGCGATGTCCTGGCGGCCGGCGTGGACGACGATCTGGATCGCCGGGTCCGCCAGGATCGAGGCGAGCTGCGCGCCATCCAGATCCTCACGGAGCGGGTCGACGAGGACGATCCGCTCGCCCCCCCGGGGGTCCTCGGGAACAGCCAGCTGGACCAGGCACAGAAGCGTGCGGTAGCGGCCCTCGCCCATGAACTCCGTGTCGAGCGCAAGCCTGCCGGTGGCCCTGGCGCTGTCGGCGAGCGCCTCCAGGCCCTGCCCCCCCGAGGAGAGAGTCACGGAGCCACCCCCGGCAGCAGCCACAGGGATTTGGGCTGCGTCAGTCCCGCTTTGCGCGAGACGTCGTGTCCGTGCTTACGGATCCACAACACCGGAGCCGTGCAGCCGGGATTGGTGGATGCCCCGAGGGTCGTGCACGTCCCCGGCAGGTAGGCGTAGCGGACCTTCCCCTCGGCGATCAGCCTTTCGAGCTCGGGCACGGTGGTGAGCACGTGGGACCCGTACGTCGTGAGCACCAGGATCGGGCGGGCGTCCTTGACGATCAGCGAGCCGATCTGCGTGGCCGACTCGGCCGCGAGCTCGTAGTACGCACCGTCCTGGTGAGCCCGCACGTACGCGCTGAGGTGGTTCTGCAACGGGATCGCGAGGGCCCCGACGAAGCCCGCGTCGGAGACGTGGGTCTTGATCGCAGTCACGTCCGTCCTCAGCGGGATCGCGAGAGTCGCCAGGAGCGTCATCGCGAGCACACCCGCCGAGCCGAGCATCGAGCGCGCCAGCGACCCGGGCGCCGATGTGCGGGAGACGACGGCGAAGCAGATCGCGCCGAGCGCCGCGAGCAGCGCGATCCACCACGCGGTGGGCCGTCCGAAGAGCAGGTGCTGGTCGTACACGACGGTGATCAGCAGCACAGCGGCGAGCCACGCCACGCGCCCGCGTCCGCCTCGAGGCGACGCGGCCCACGACACTCCGATCCCGAACATCGCGGCGACGGCCGGCGTGAGACCCTCCACATACCGCACGTGCAGCCGAGCCATGTGGCTGAAGAGCACGATCCCCGCGAGCATCCACAGCCCGAGCCCCGCCGCGACGCCCCGCCGCATCCGCGCCGCGGCCTCCAGCGCCGCAGCGCTCCTGCCGGCCGCGGTCTCCTGCACGGCCGCCCGCCCGGCCCCGTCCTCGCTCCCGCGATCCGTGGCGGGAGATTTGCCCAGGGCGACCGGGACGTCCCCCTCGGGCTCAGGCGGGGGCTCCTGCAGGGCATCGCTCCCCTGCTCCTCGGGATCTCGTTCGCGATCCGGGTCCTCCCCTGGGTGCCTCACGCCCCACGCGAGCGCCGGGACCCCCAACAGCAGCGCGATCAGCACCTCCAGCCCGAGGCGATCGGCGGACAGCGGCCCGACACGGGCGAACAGGCGGGTGGCGGAGGGGGGGACCACCGGGATGTGCGCCCGCTCCGCTTCGGTCTTTTCGGGATAGTGGCCCGTATAGGTGGTGAACCCCGGTTCGGGCGATTTTCCGGCGAGCCGTTCCGTGCCGTTGAAGACGAACGCCGCGTTCCAGGCGCTGCCGTTCGTCGAGCCGATCGCGAACGGCCTTTCACTGCTGGGCACGAGCAGCGTGGCCGTCAGCCACGACAGCGCCACCGCCACGTAGACGAGGCCCGCCAGCACCAGCTGGAGCAGCCGCCGGCGATATGTCCCCGGCAGGCCGAGCAGCGCGAGCACGGCGATCCCCGGAAGCGCCACGAGCGACTCGAGCAGCTTGACGTCGAATGCAACCCCCAACGCCGCCGCCCCCGCCAGCAGCAACGGCGTGCTCCCGCGCTCCAGCGAGTAGACCACGAGCAGCAGGGCGAGCACGGTAAGCGCCATCATCACCCCGTCCATCGTGTCGCTCCGCGAGGTGATCACCTCGATCGGCAGGACGGCGAGCGCGAGGGCCGCAGCGACCGCCGCCGGCGGGCTCCACATCCGGCGCACGGCCGCGAACAGCATCGGCACGGCCAGGGTCCCCGCGAGCGCCTCCGGGAGCTTGAGGGTCGTCGAGGAGAAGCCGAACAGCTTGACGCTGGCCACCTGCAGCCACAGATCCACGGGGGGCTTGTCGATCGACACGCTGCCGCTCGGCTCGAAGGCGCCGAAGAAGAAGTTGTGGAACGACAGCGACATGCTGCGGACCGCCGCGTCGTAGAAGGGGTCCGGGGAGACCTCGCCCAGATGCAGCAGTCGCAGGATCGCGGCGGCGACCGTGATCGCGGTGATCGCCGCCCACTCCCATCTGCGGAGGGGTCCCTTCATCGCAGGGACGCTAGTCTCCCCGGCTGGTGGCCGACGAGACCCCTGACAACGAGGATCGGATGGACGTGCTCCATGAGCCGCGGGAGTGTATGCCCTGCCGCGGCTCGGGTCAGGTGATCTCGAACCTCGGGGGGACCCCGAGTCGCGTCACGTGCCCGTGGTGCGGTGGCGGGGGTGTGCGGGTCCCGGGCATCGACGCCCAGGCCCACTGGCTGGCCGAGCGGGACGCCGCGGCGGGCGATCCCGCCGCCTGAGCCACCCCTTGACCCCGGGCGCCCGAGCCGGGGAGCGGCCCGGGCCCCAGATGGGCCACCAACCGCTCGGGCCATCCGGCCAGATTCTTATGCACCGTTAATGGCCGTCGAGGGCGCAGGTCGATGCATTGGCTGACAAGCCAGTGCCGCGGCCAAGGCAGAGCACCGTTGGGTGCGTAGCAAAGCCGGCGGCCCTCGCAAGGGGACGCATCGCCGCTTGAGGCGGTTGCCGGGGGGCTGGCGCCAACACCGGATCCAGGAGGATCAACCATGCTGTATCGACTGCGCCAGCGCTCCTCGGATGAGGGTGGTTTCACCCTTATCGAGCTTCTGGTCGTGATCCTGATCATCGGCATCCTTGCGGCGATCGCCATC
>DATFZP010000260.1:0-10563 GCA_035314405.1 Solirubrobacteraceae bacterium
AGGTGTGGGGAAGCAACCTCTACGGCGATCTCGGCAACGGCACGAGCACGCACGGCAAAGAACCGGCCGGCGACTACGTCGACGTCCCCCAGCCCGTCCCGGGCCTGCACGAAGTCTCCTACATCGCGGCCGGCGGGCCCGACGACGCGGCGGTGCTCAGGAACGGCACCGTGTACGCCTGGGGGCAGAACGCGAGCGGGCAGCTCGGTGACGGCACCCGCGTGGAAAAAGAGGTGCCCGTCCAGGTCCAGCACCTCTCGGGAGTGCGCTCTGTTGCAATTGGAGCGTTCCCGTCGTCCGGCGGGCACATGCTCGCGCTACTCGACAACGGGACGGTGATGGCGCTTGGACGCAACGACCAGGGCCAGCTCGGGGACGGGACCACGGTCGACTCCCCCACGCCCGTCAGCGTGAGCCGGCTCTCCCACGTGGTCGCCATATCGGCGGACATCTCGCACAGCCTCGCGCTCACGAGCAACGGCGTCCTGTATGCCTTCGGGGGCAACGAGTATGGCCAACTGGGCGTGGGCTCCGGGCCTGAAAGCTGCGAAGGCAGGCCGTGCTCGCGGGTGCCGGTCGCGCTCGCGCCGAGGCCAGTCACCTCGATGAGCGCGGGCTTCCGCTACAGCACGGCCGTCGTCAGGGGCACCCCGTACGCGTGGGGCTGGAACACCCAGGGCCAGCTCGGCGACGGCACCACCGTCCAGAAAGATACCCCCACGCCTGTCGCGGGGGTGCACGGAGCGAGCATGGTCGCGGCCAGCTGGTACTACACGTTCGCGGGCCTCGACGGACCCGGCCCCCCGCGTCCAGTGGCACTGTTCCGCGCCGGCAGCGCGCTCAACCTGAGCTGGTTGCCGGGCGGGACCACCTCACGGTGGCATGTGTCGTGGCGAGTGGCACCGCGGGGCACGTGGGGGCCGGAAGCCGTGCTCCCGCCCACGGCAAGGAGCCACTCGATCGCCGGGATGTCGTTCACCGTCCCCTATGAAGTGCGTCTGTCGCCGGGCGGTGGAAACGGCAGGGTGCTGCAGTGGGGCGAAGCCGACCCCTGGCTGTGGAACAGCGGTATGCCGCCGGGTGAAACCACCGAAGGCGAAGAAGAAGAAACGGAAGAACAAGAACCGCCGACGGCGCCTGCGCTCGCCCCGGTCACGCCCGTGCCGCCCGCCCCTGCCCCGCACGCTGCTGAAACCGCGGCTCCGACGAGCGCGGCCCCTTCGCCCACGAGGATGTTGGGGGGCTGAGCGGCCCGAGCGTGCACCCGGCCCCGACGCTTCCGGCCCGCAGCTGACAGCTCTGCGCTTCACCGCTCCGCCGCGAGGGCGCGAGCGCCTCGCGCGGTCGGCGGGGACCGGGGTCCTAGACGACGGTGTTGACCTCGAGGTCGGCGCCGGTCAGGACCAGCTTGCCCGTCAGGCCGATCGGTTCGAAGGGCAGTTCGCGGAAGGAGCTCTGCAGGATGTCGGGAGGGCCTTCCACGAGGTGTTCGGGGCGCTGACGGCCCTTGACGGCGCTGAAGACCAGATGCGGCGACTTGATCGTCACGTCGTGCTGCATCACGGCGATCACCGATCCCCGCACGGTCACGGGTGTGCTCCCGCTGCACGTCACTTCGAGGAAGGTGTCCGAGGGTCCTTCCGGTTCGAGGGCCAGGCCAGGGACGTTGGCCAGATCCGTGGACCCGAGCTTCTCGATCCCGAGCGTGGCCTTCAGCGTCGCTGTCGCCACGTCGCCCGAGGGCTCGCCCGCCGACGAGCACTCCTGGCCCCGGCCGTTCGCGCAGCCGGCGAGCGTCAGCGCGATCCCACCGAGGGTTTTGTCGCTCGTGACCTGCCCGCCGCCCGATGCGGACTGGCACGTGATGCTCGTGCCCTCCACGTCTTCCGGGGTGACCGTCTGCAGCAGCAGCGACCCGGCGCCGGCGATCGACAGCGTGCCGGAGGAGAGCGGTTCCCATTCATGGCCGCCGACAGGCCCCGCGACCGTGCAGCCCGTGTTGGAGTACGGGCCTGCGGCGACCCGCGAGCAGCGCCCGAATGAGGGCGGCTCGACGTAGGTGAAGCTGTCGGGGCGCCCGGTCGTGTTCAGGGGGGTGCTCACCGAGACTTCGACCTCGCCGGTCCCCGGCGGCGCGACCGCCGTGATCTCGGTCGGCGAGTCGAGGGTGAAGCTCGCGCTTGCGCCACCGAAGTGCACGGCCGTGACTTCCTTCAGGTTGCTCCCCTCGATCGTCACGTCGGTACCCGGCGGGCCCCAGCGGTAGGGCAGGCGCCAGATGCCTGCGCAGACAGGCTGGGCCGGAGCCACGGCGTAGGGGTCGCCACCGGCGCCGATCGCGCTGGCGCCGGACAGACCGCAGATCGGCACGAACGTGTCGCTGCTGGACGGCCTCGAGCCGTTGACCGCCCACCTGCCCGCCGCCAGCACGCCCCCGCCTTCGGTCAGCGCGAGGGTGAACTCACCCCCCGCCGCGATCGCCGTGACCCCGAACAGCCCCGGCACCGCGGTCGGAGTGGGATGCGTGTCCCATTCAGGGTCGCCGAGGCCGAGTGCCCCGTAGCCGTTGTAGCCCCAGGCCATCACGGTGCCGTCCGCCAGCAGCGCGAGGTCGTGTCCACCATCGACGGAGACCGCCACGGCACCCGTCACGCCGGGCACGGGTTCCGGAGAGCCGCCCCCACTCCACGTGTCCACGGTCCCGTCTTCCAGGACCGCAAGGTTCTCCCCGCCGCCGGCGGCGATCGCCCGCACGCCGCTGAGCCCCGCCACCGGAGCCGGGAGGTCATCGCCGCTGTGCCCGCCCCAGCTCATCACGGTGCCGTCTTCGAGCAGAGCAAGGCCGTAGGTGCCGCCATCGGCTATCTGTCGCACGCCTCCGAGGCCGCTCACGGTCACCGGCTTGGACTGGGCGAAGGGTTCGGTCCCGTTGCCCAGTCCGCCCCCTTCGCCGTCTCCCCACGCCCGCACGGTGCCGTCTTCCATCAGCGCGAGACTGAGCTGAAGGCGGGCGGCGACTTCCTTGACGCCGCTCAGCCCCACGTTCATCGGCGTTTCGCTGAAGTACTTGCCTTCGCCGCCTTCTCCGAGCTCGCCCCGCGCGTTGTAGCCCCAGGCCTGTACCGTCCCTTCTTCGGTGAGGGCGAGCGCGTATTCCCCGCCCGCCGCCACGGCTCTCGCGCCGCCGAGGCCGCTCACCGGCATCGGCACGAGGCTGCCTTCGAACGGCGCTTCGGGGTTGCCGAGGGCGCCCTCCTCGTTTTCACCCCACCCGAAGACGTCGTTCGCGGCGAAGGCGGGCACCGCGCCCGCGCCCGACACGACCAGCGCGACGAGCGCGATCCACAGCGCAATCCTCAGACTCCTCATCGCCCCACCTCCCTCCCGAGGGTGCCGGCCGGCGCGCTCCGGCCGGGCAATCCTAACGCCGGTCGTGCGGCGGGTGTGAAGATCTCCCCACGGCTCGCCAGGCGCAGCTAGGCGGCCGCCACTGCTGGTTCGCTGACTATCGGCGGCTTGGCATTGGCATCCGCCGGCCCGGTCGCGATCGGCGTGAGGAGATCGGTGCTCAGCCCGAGCGCCGCGTAGATCTTCCCTTCGATCTCCTTCGCCAGCGAGGGGTTGGCGTCGAGGTGGGCCTTGGCGTTGCCGCGCCCCTGGCCGAGGCGCTCGTCTCCGTAGGAGAAGAAGGACCCCGACTTCGAGACGATGCTGTGCTCGAGGCCGAGGTCGATCAGGCAGCCCGACGTGGAGATGCCCTTGCCGAACTCGATGTCGAACTCGGCCTGGCGGAACGGGGCGGCCACCTTGTTCTTGACGACCTTTACGCGCACGCGGTTGCCGACCGCCTCGGTCCCGTCCTTGAGCGTCTCGATGCGGCGGATGTCGAGGCGCTGGGAGGCGTAGAACTTCAGCGCCCGCCCGCCCGGCTGGGTCTCCGGCGAGCCGAACATGACGCCGACCTTTTCGCGGATCTGGTTCGTGAGTATGCAGAGCGTCTGGGTGCGGTTGAGGTTGCCCGCGAGCTTTCGCATCGCCTGGGACATCATCCGCGCCTGTGCGCCGACGGTCTGGTCGCCCATCTGCCCCTCGAGCTCCACGCGGGGGGTGAGCGCCGCGACGGAGTCGATCGCGACGACGTCCACGGCACCGGAGCGCACGAGCATGTCGGCGATCTCCAGCGCCTGCTCGCCGTAGTCGGGCTGGGAGACGAGCAGCTCGTCGATGTCCACGCCGATCTCTTTCGCGTAGAGCGGGTCCATCGCGTGCTCGGCGTCGATGAAGGCGCACACGCCCCCGAGCTTCTGAGCCTCGGCGAGGACGTGGTAGATGAGCGTGGTCTTGCCGGAGGACTCGGGGCCGTAGAGCTCGACGATGCGCCCCCGGGGCACGCCCCCGATCCCCAGGGCGAGGTCGAGCGAGAGCGCCCCGGTGGGAATCACCTCGCAGCGGACCTGGGCCCCCTCGTCGCCCATCCGCATGACCGAGCCCTTGCCGAACTCGCGCTCGATCTGCGTGAGTGCACCCTGGAGCGCGGCGTCCCGCGCCTTGGCGGCCTTCTCCTCGTCGGTCACGGACATCGTCTCACTCCTCGGTTTGAGATTGAGACGGCAACTTAGACCCGGCCCCGGACGGAACAGCTGTTCGTATCGGCCCCCTACACCGCCCCCCGACCCCATTCGGCGAGCACCTCGTAGCTCGCCCCCGTGGGGGTCAGCCGGGAGCGGTAGAGGCAGAGCGACTCGGCCGTGAAGCTCAGCCGGGGGGTGGCGGGGAGCAGCTCGCGCTCGGGATCCCGCCCGCGGGTCTCGGGATCCCGCCCGCTCCTCCCGGCGTCCCGCCCGCGCAGCCGTGCGACCGTGATGTGGGGGCGAAAGCGCCGCCGTTCGGGCTCCCAGCCGCCCGCTGCGGCGAGCGACTCGACGAGCCGGCGGTGAAGGAGGGAGAGCTCCTCGCCGTGCCCGTGGACCTCGACCGCGACCGCCCGGGGACGGCGTGGGGGCAGCAGCAGAGGGCCGCCGATCGAAAGCTCGAGGTCGCGCTCGGAGAGCGCGCCGAGGGCCGACGACAGCGAGGCGATCTCCCCCACGGGGCGATTGCCGAGGAAGCACAGGGTCAGGTGCAGCAGCTGCGGCGCCAGCAGGCGGACCGCCCCCGCCGGGCGGGCGCCCCCGCGAGGGTCGAGGGCGGGGGCGATCAGGCGGGCCCACTCGGCCAGCTCCTCGCGGGCCCACAGGGGCGGGTCGAGCGCCACGAACAGCCGGGCGGTGGCGCCGCGGGACATCGGCCCCCGGCCCCTTCAGGGCTCCAGCAGGGCGCGGCGCAGGAGGTGGATGGCCACGGTGGTGGCCCGGTCGCGGATGTCGGCCCTGGAGCCGGGGAGGTTGATCGAGCGGGTGAGGGGCTCGCGGGCATCCCGGGTGACGCTCAGCCAGACGAGCCCGACAGGCTTCTCCTCGCTGCCGCCGCCGGGGCCGGCGACGCCGGTGACGCCGACCCCGAAGTCGGCTCCCAACCGCGTGCGGGCGCCGTCCGCCAGGGACCGGGCGACCTCGGCGGAGACGGCTCCGTGGCGCTCGATCAGCCGCTCGGGGACGCCCGCCTGGGAGACCTTCACGTCGTTGGAGTAGGCGACGATCCCCCCCTTCACGTACTCCGAGGCGCCTGCCAGGTCGGTCAGCCTCCCGGCCAGCAGGCCGCCGGTGCAGGACTCCGCCGTGGCCACCGTCCGGGCGGGTCGCGACGGCGTCCCCCGCAGCAGCGCCGCGACCTGCTCGTCGACGGTGGTGCCGTCGTCGGAGAAGAGGGTGTCGGAGTGACGGCTGCGGATCACCCGCTCGAGGGCTTCGTAGGCCTCCTGCGAGTCGGGCTCGTAGCGGGTCACCACCTCCACCTCTCCCCGTTTCAGGCAGGTGGTGACCTCGAGCCGCTCCAGGGGCACCCCCTCGCGCCCGGCCACCCTCAGGGTCTCGGCGATCTCCGACTCCGGGATGCCGAACATCCGCAGCATCCGCTGGCGGTAGACGGTCGCCCCCGCCACGGCGGCCTGCAGGGCCGGGGCCCTCACGGCTGCGGCCCACATCGGCTGCGGCTCGCGGGGTGGGCCGGGCAGCACGACCACCGTCGTGCCGTGGGCCGAGGGAGATCCGCCCCGCCCCGCACCTGAGGAGGAGGAGGAGGAGGAGGAGGAGGAGGAGGGATCGGGCGGGGGGACGACGAGCCCGGGGGCGGTGCCGATCGGCTCGAGCACCGTCGAGCCCTCGGGGATCGTCGCCTGCTTGCGGTTCCCCGCCCGGATCGCCTCCATGTCGAGGTTCGGCCAGCGCTTCGCCAGCGGCGCGAGGATCTCCGCGATCCTGCCCTCGAGAGCCGCGTCGAGGACCATCGGGCGGGACTGGAACTCGCCCACCACCTCGGCGGTGAGGTCGTCCGCGGTCGGCCCCAGCCCGCCGCTGGTGAGGACGAGGTCGATCCCGTGGTCGGCCATGAAGCGGAGCGCGTCGAGCATGTCCTGGGGGCGGTCGCCGACGATCGTGGTGTACGCGAGGTCGACGCCGAGCTCGCGCAGGCGGTCGGCCAGCCACGGCCCGTTGCGGTCGCTCACGCGGCCGGTCAGCACCTCGGTGCCGGTGACGACGATGCCGGCGCGGGCGCTCACGGTGCGCTCACGTGCAGGTCGGCAGTTCCGCGGCGGACAGGGGCTGGCGACCGCGGGCCTTGGTGATCGAGTAGCCGATCGGCTGGGCCGAGGGGGCGACGGTGCGGGGAACGCCGTCCACGTACATCGTCACCGAGCTGTTCCCGAGGGTGATCTCGAAGCGCCTGGCGTGATAGGTGGGGGTGCTTTCACCGGACTGCAGCTCGAGCCCCGGGATCAACTTGCGTCCGTCTTCCCCGATCAGACACACGTAGTCCACGGAGGAGGCCGTCAGCGACAGGGCGACAACCCCCGCCGTGGAGGGGCGCGGGTGAGCGGGCGGGTGGGCCGCGCGGGCGGCCGACGAGGCGCCGGGCGGGGCGGTGGTGGCCGTGGGGTGGGTGCTGGAGGAGCCCGACCCGCCGGTCACCAGCAGCACCACGAGCAGCACGATCACCACCGCGATCAGGGCGACCGCGACGACGTAGCCGCGGGAGGGCCCGGATGAGACGCGCCGTCCCGAGCGGCGGGGAGAGGAGACGATCGGCTCGAACTGCTCGCTGCCGTCCTCGTGGTGCAGGCGGTACTCCTCCACGAGCGCCCTGCCGTCGAGGCCGAGCGCCTGGGCGTAGGTGCGCAGGAAGCTCTTCACGAACGTGGGGCCCGGCAGCAGGCCCCACTCTTCGTTCTCCAGCGCCCGCAGGTACTTGGCCCGGATCTTCGTCTGGGCCTCGATCTCCGATACGTCGATGCGGGCGCGCATGCGCGCCTCGCGGAGCGTTGCTCCGATCTCAGGCATGTCCGCCAAGAGGCTAGTCGTTGAGGGCCGCGGCGGAGCGGCTGGGTGGGGATCCGAGCCCCGCCAGCACCCGCGGCAGGTCGGCCTCGGTGATCAGGACCTGCCGGGGCTTGGAGCCCTCGTAGCCGGAGATCACCCCCCGCCGCTCGAGCATGTCGATCATCCTGCCGGCCCTCGTGTAGCCCAGGCGCAGGCGCCGCTGGAGCATCGAGGTGGACGCGGTCTGCATCTCGGCGACGAGGACGATCGCGTCGGTGAGCAGCGGGTCCTCGTCGGGGTCGAACTCGTCCCCGCCGCCCTCGGTGGCCTCGGGCTCGACCTCCTCGAGCAGCTCCTCGCGCAGCTCCGGCTCTCCCTGGCGGCGCCACAGGTCGGTCAGCCGGGCGATCTGGGACTCGTCGATGTACGCGCCCTGGATGCGCTGCAGGCGAGAGCTGCCGACGGGGTTGAACAGCATGTCCCCCTGCCCGAGCAGCGACTCGGCCCCGTTCTGGTCGAGGATCACCCTCGAGTCGGTCTGGGAGGAGACGGCGAAGGCGATGCGCGAGGGGACGTTCGCCTTGATCATCCCCGTGATCACATCGACCCGGGGGCTCTGGGTGGCGAGCACGAGATGGATGCCGACGGCTCGCGCCTTCTGGGCCAGGCGGATGATCGAGTCCTCCACGTCGGCGGGGGCCACCATCATCAGATCGGCGAGCTCGTCGATCACGCAGAGTATGTATGGGAGCGGGGCTTCGCCCCGCTTGGAGCGGGCCGCGTTCAGCTCGACCAGGCCCCGGGTGCGTGCCAGGGACATGATCCCGTAGCGCTGCTCCATCTCGCGGACGAGGTTCTGGAGGGCGTTGGCGGCCATCCTCGGGCTCGTGATCACGGGGGTCAGCAGGTGGGGGATCGACTCGTAGTGGTTGAGCTCCACCTGCTTGGGGTCGACCAGGACGAGGCGCACCTGGTGGGGGGTCGCGCGCAGGAGGACGCTCGAGAGCATCGCGTTGATGGCCCCAGACTTGCCCGCGCCGGTGGTGCCGGCGACGAGCAGGTGGGGCATCTTCGAGAGGTCCGCGCCGATCGCCTTGCCGGCGACGTCCTTGCCGAGCCACACCGTCAGGGGAGACCAGTCCTTCGGGGGCTCCTGGAAGACGTCGCCGAGCTTCACGATCCGCCGGTGGGCGTTGGGCACCTCCACCCCCACCGCCTGCTTGCCGGGGATCGGCGCGAGGATGCGGATGTCGGTGGCGGCCAGGGCGTAGGCGAGATCGTCCTTGAGCTGGGCGACCTTCGCCACCTTCGTGCCGGGCGCCAGGCGCAGCTCGTAACGGGTGATGTGGGGCCCGGCCACGGTCCCGATCACCTTCGCCTCGACGCCGAAGTGACCCAGCGCCTCCACCAGGCTGCGGGCGGTTCGCTCCTGACCGGCGGTGTCCGGGCGGCTCTGCTCGCCGCTGGAGCGGCTCAACAGCCGGGCGGCGTCGGGCAGCTCCCACTGGAAGTCGGGATCCTCTGTGACCGCGTCGCGCAGGCGGCCCCTCGGGGTCAGCTCGGCGGGGTCGGTGCGGGCCACGCCTGCGACCTGCACCGCCTCCGGATCGGCGCCCGGGGGGGCCTCCCCGGGGCGCCCCTCGGGCTGCCCGGCGTGCTCCTGCTCCGCCGGCTCCTCGTCGTGCTCATCCCCCTCGCGCCAGTCTCGAGGGGGGGCCTCGACGTGGGTCGCCCGCACCACGAGCTCCCGGGCCATCGGCTCGGGGGGCCTCAGCGGTGAGCGCTCGGGGGGCTCCTCCGCCCCGTCGTCCTGCTCGGCGGACGCTTCCCGCGGCTCGGACGCGGCCGTCGCGGAGCGGCGAGCGCCGAGGCCCCGCAGCAGGCGGGTGCTGTCGATCAGCCCTCCGCCGGTCGCGCGGAGCACGCCGGTGAGGGAGGCTCCCGTCACGAGGATCAGCCCGGAGAGCGCGAGGAAGACGACGAGGATCTGCACGCCCACGTCCTGCACGAGCGGGTGGGCGAGCGCGTACAGGGCCTCGCCGTACGCCCCGCCGTGGCTCTGCAGGTAGGAAGAGCTCCACACCGCCTGCCCGGGTGCCCCGCCCGAGCTCAGCCCGGCCGTGCCCGCGGCGAGGGCGAGGGTGATCGAGGCGAACAGGCACACGAGGCCCGCCCGCAGGGGGCGGAGCGCCGGCAGCACCGCCCGCAGCAGCAGGACGATCCCGCCGAGGGCGAGCGCGACGGGGGCGAGCACGCGGCCCCGGCCGAGAGCCAGCCCGAGCCCCACGTCCAGGCCCCGGCCGATCCGCCCCCCGGTCGCGGAGGGGCCACCGGATCCGTACAGGACGAAGCCCAGGAACACCGCCGCCGCCAGGAGCGCCAGGCCGAGGACGTCTCGCTGGCGCTGATCGAGCTGGGGCAGCCGGGGCAGCCCGCGGTGCAGCAGGGAGCCGATGCCGCCGCCGGCGCGGCCCCGACGGCGCCGCCGGGGGCCCGATCGCCTCGAGCGGCCTTTGGCCTGCGTGCGGGCAGGGACGCGCTTGCGGGTGGAGGCCATCCCGCGCAACTTCGACGCCGGCCCCCCGGAACCTCCCAGCTGGCCTTACGATGACTTTACGAGCACCGGTTAGATAAAGACGATGAACGACTTCTCCCGCGCACCCCGCATCCTCGTTGTGGAGGATGACGAGGACATCGCCCAGGCCCTCCAGCGCTCCCTGAGGATGGAGGGCTACGAGGTCCGCACCGCGCCCGACGGCGAGGCGGGGCTCGATCAGGTGCGCTCCTTCGCTCCCGACCTCGTGATCCTCGACCTCGGCCTGCCGAGGGTGGACGGGCTCGAGGTGGCGCGGGTGCTCCGCTCCGACGACGACGTGCCGATCCTGATCCTCACGGCACGGGACGCGCTGGAGTCGCGCGTGGAGGGACTCGACGCGGGCGCCGACGACTACCTCGTCAAGCCGTTCGAGCGACAGGAGCTGCTCGCGCGCATGCGGGCGCTGCTGCGCCGGCGACCTCCCCGCGGGTCGGCCCCCCTGCGGGTGGGGGACCTCTCGTTGAACGCCGACACGCACGATGTCCTCCGGGGGGAGCGGGCGATCGACCTGACCCAGAGGGAGTTCGAGCTGCTCGAGTACCTGATGCGCAA
>DATFZP010000261.1:0-3518 GCA_035314405.1 Solirubrobacteraceae bacterium
CGACCGCGTTGATCGTTGCGCTCGAGGAGCTCCCACCGGAGGAGGCCGAGGGGTTTGCCCCGCAGCCGGCGGCCATGAGAGTCGGCACGACGGCCGCGGCGGATGCAGCGAGCAGCCTGCGCGCTGGGATGGGGGCGAAGAAGGGCCTCATGATCGACTCAATGTGGTGGATTGCGAACCGCCTGCACCATACATTACTTTGAGTTCTGGTCTCAATCTTGTTGTTGGTGGGAGCGCCACCTCAGACGGCCCGCGGCCGGCGCGAGGCCGACCCGACGAGGGCTCCGCGGCGGGCTCGGGCTCGGCTCGGGGGGCTAACGGCAGGCGCTGCAGTCGCCCCGGAGGACGACCTCGTGGCCGTTCGCGCTGAACCCCAGGCGGCGGGACAGGCGGTCGATGGAGCGCTCGAGATCATCGTCGGCGAAGGGCACCAGCGACCCGCAGGAATCGCACAGCAGATGGTGATGGTGCCCGCCGGCGGGATCGATCAGCTCGAACCTCGCCGTGGCGTCGCCGAGCTCCAGGCGGGCGATCAGCCCGCGCTCCTGGAGCAGGTCGAGCACGCGGTACACGCTCGCCCGGGCCACGTGGCGGTCGCCTTCCCGCAGACGATCCTCGATCTCGAGGGCGCTGAGGGCACACGACTGTCCCGCCAGCAGGTCGATGATCGCGTCGCGGGCGGCCCCCCGCTGGTGACCGGCCTGGTTCAGCACGGCCCGGGCGTGCTCGGCCCAGCTGGATCCGGTGAAAGTGGCCATCGCCTCATTCTAACGGGAGTGGACCCACACTGAGACTGCGTCTCAGTTCAATGCTAGCCGCGACCTCGGTTGGGGCCATGCCCTTGACCAAGGTCTTGGCAGGCCATATTCTTGACCCATGAGCGCCAAGGTGCAGACCAGATCGCCGGCCGTTGAGGACTACGTGAAGGCGATCTTCTCGTTGGAGTCGGCCGGCGAGGAGCCCGTCCCGACGAACGCCCTCGCCGACAGGCTGGGCATCACCCCGGGCTCCGTCTCAGCGATGCTCCGCAAGCTCGACGAGCTGGGTCTGACCACCCACGTCCCCTACCGGGGAGTCCGCCTCACCCCCGACGGGCGGCGGCTGGCGCTCGAGGTGATCCGTCACCACCGGCTGCTCGAGAGCTTTCTCGCCGACGCCCTGGGGATGCCCTGGGACCGGGTGCACGCGGAGGCCGAGATCCTCGAGCATGTCCTCTCGGAGGACCTCGAGGAGCTGATCGCGGCCAAGCTCGGACACCCGACCGTCGATCCTCACGGCGATCCGATCCCGAGCGCCGACCTGGAGCTCGAAGAGCCCACCACGCGCAGCCTGCAGAGCCTGCAGCCGGGCGAGACGGGAGTGTTCGTGCGGGTCTCGGACTCCGACCCGGAGATGCTGCGGTACCTGGCGGACCGGGGGATCGCGCCGGGGGATCGGCTCGAGGTGCGAGAGCGCCAGCCGTTCGGGGGCCCGCTGCTGGTCCTCTTCGGGGAGCGTGAGCATGCGATCGGCGGTCAGCTCGCAGCCGCGATGAGGGTGGATGTCGACCCGACGCCCCCCGGCTCGCGGACGGCCGCTGAGAAGGAGGGGGCCGATGTCGGCGACTGAGGCGCCCGTCTCCCCTGCGCGGCTGCTGCCTCCGCCGCTCACGGAGGAGGACGCCGCCCGCTCGGAGGATCGCTCGCGGGTCCATCTCGCCCGAGGCCACCGCAGGCGGTGGTACCTGCTGTGGCTGCTCGTGGGTCCCGGGATCCTCGCGATGATCGGGGAGAACGACGGGCCGAGCATGATCGCCTACGCCGCCGACGGGGCGGAGTATGGACTCGGGTTCTTCGTGCCGTTCATCCCGATCCTGTTTGCGATGGCGTACGTCTGCCAGGAGATGTGCATGCGGGTCGGGGCGGTGACCCATCGCGGCTATGGCGAGCTCGTCCTGCAGCGCTATGGCAAGGTCTGGGGCTGGTTCGGGGCAGGCGATCTGACGATCACCAACCTCGTCACGCTCGTCGCCGAGTTCATCTCGATTCGGATCGGGCTGGCCTACTTCCATCTCGGCCCCGGGGTGGCCGTCGCGCTCGGTCTGGCGCTCGTCGTGTTCACCCTCAGTGGAGGGCGCTACTGGCGCTGGGAGCGGATCGTGCTCGGTCTGGCGCTGTTCAACGGCCTGTTCCTGCTGGCCGCGATCCTCGTCAAGCCCCACGTGGGAACGATCGTGCACTCGCTGGGCTTCAGCCCCTTCCCCGGCGGTAACTTCAACACCCTGCTGCTGCTGCTGGCCTCGACGATCGGGGCAACCGTCACCCCGTGGATGATCTTCTTCCAGCAGAGCGCCTCCGCCGACAAGGGGATGACGCCGCGGGACATCGGACACGGCCGCTACGACACGGCGGCCGGAGCCGTCCTCGGCGCGATCTTCGGGCTCGGGGCGCTGATCTGCGGGGCGGCGCTGCTCACCCACGGCGGAGCGACGATCCAGGGGTTCACGCCGGGAGCCGGGTTCCCCCAGGCGCTCGAGCGGGTCGCCGGGGGCTTCGTGGGGACGCTGTTCGCGCTGGGGCTGGTGGAGGCCGGCGCGGTGGCGATACTCACGATCTCCGCCAGCACGGCCTACGCCGCCGGAGAATGTGTGGGGGCCTCTCACAGCTTCAACAGCTCCCCCCGCAACGCGACCCTCTTCTATGCGGCGAACATCGGGGTCGCGGTGCTCGCGGCGACGGTGATCCTGATTCCGGGCGCGCCGCTGCTCTCGATCGCCCTCAACGCCAACGTGCTCGCCACCGTCCTGCTGCCGGTGAGCCTAGTGCTGCTGGTGATGCTCGCCAACGACAGGGACCTGATGGGCCGGTGGGCCAACAGGCGCTCGACGAACGTGATCGCCATCGCGGTGATCGCGTTCGTGGGTGTATGCGGTGCCACGTACGGCATCGACTCCTTCCTGCGGGCGGCCCATCTCATCGGCACATGAGACCGACGACGCCCCCCAACCACGTGACACCCGCGAGCCCCGCCATTCGGGAGGAGGACCTGCAGGCGGAGGAGCGGTTCGAGGACGAGCTGATCATGCACCTCGAGCGCGACCAGTTCGTGGCCGAGACCTCCCGGCCGGTGCCGAGGGCGCAGCTCAGCAGGGGGGCCACAGCCGGCCTGTGGGCGCTGCGGGTGTTCGTGATCATCGTCAGCCTGATGGTGATCTACGCGTTCATCGCCCAGCTGGGCTGACGACGCCGTCGAGAACGCGGAGACCCTCGCCCGCCAGCGTCGCCCAGCCCTGCGGGATCGCTCCGAGACCGGCACCCGTCTCGGGATTCCAGCGCTCGGCGTAGCGCGACCCGATGCAGCCCAGTACCAGCCGCTCGGCCAGCCTCCCGGCCTCCACGGATCGTCCCCGACGGGACGCGGCGATCATGAGGAGATAGATCTCCTGGGGCCACGCGTCTCCTCGCCAGTAGCGACGGGGGTCGTAGGAGGGCTCGTCGGCCGCCGTGCCGGAGGGCCCGTGTCCTCGCCAGAAGCAGGAC
>DATFZP010000262.1:0-6852 GCA_035314405.1 Solirubrobacteraceae bacterium
GGGGTCAGGCGCTGGACGATGCTGATCAGCGACGGCAGCTCAACCCCGTTGCCGATACCTCCGACGAGGGCGGCACCGCAGGCAACGAGCAGCGACGGGGAGGCCGCGAAGCCGATGTAGGCGAGTCCCACCGCGAGCGTACCCCCGCTGAGCAGTGCGCCGAGCGGCTTTCGCAGCGAGCGGGCGAACACGAGGCTCCCGATCACCGCGCCCGCGCCCCACGAGGTGAGCAGCAGGCCGAAGCCGCGGTCGCCCGCGTGCAGTGTCGCCTCGGCGAACGTGACCTCGATCGGCCCGGCGGACTCGAAGAAGACGAGGGCGAACCCCTCGGCGATGAGCAGGCCGGGGAGGGAGGGCGTCTCGGTAATATGTTTCCAGGCCGCACTCAGGCGAGCACGCACGGAGTCTCCCCCCGCCTCTTCCACGTGGGGATGCAGATCGAGCAGCAGCGCACCGCACACGAGGAACGAGCCGACGTCGACGAACAGCGTGGCCGGCGCTCCCACGGCGGCGACCATCGCACCGCCGAGCACCGGTCCCAGCACGAACGTGGTCGAGAAGGCGACGTTGAGAGCGGCGTTGGCCCTGCGCTCGGCCTCGTGTCCGCGCTCGTCCTCGGGAGAACCGTCACCGCCCCGGCCCTCATCGGCACCCGCCTCGGAGGCCACGAGCGCCTCGGAGGCCGCGAGCGCCTCGGAGGTCACGAGCGTCTCGGAGGGCGCGGGGTCGGGGCCTCCCTGCGGCGAGGGCTCGGCAGCGTTGCTCGGAGCGGGCGTGCCGGCCGTGTCCTCCCGGGCGATCCGTGCGACCTCCGCCCGCAGCAGCGCGCTGGCGGCCAGTGCAGCCGTCCCGTCGAGGGCCACCAGCAGCAGCACGGCAGGAAGCCAGAAGTGCCACAGGAGGACCGCCAGCAGGGCGGTCACAACGGCCTCGAAGAAGTACAGACCGCTGAGCTCCCCGCCGCGGGAGGAGGCCTCGACGCGGGCCACCAGGGCAGGGACGACGAATGCCGGCAGCGCCTGGCCGGCGAACAGGAGCGCGGCGACCGCGATCGCGCTGTGGGTGTGGTCGAAGACCGCGAGCAGCAGTGCGAGCAGGCCGAACCACGTGCCCAGGCGGTTGATCGTGTAGGCGGTGAGTACCCGGCGCAGCCTCGGCGAGGAGAGGGGGGACGTCACGGTGAGCGCAAGCTAGCGGGTGCACCCGCCTGCGTCGAGCGATGCACCTGCGATGGCGCTCCTCGGGCGCTTGGTCGATCCTCGTCCGTGCGACTCCGGTTCGGTCCCCCGGAGCCGTTACCGTGCGAAGAGATGGAGAACGGCACACCCGGGGTGACACGACCGATCGACGTGATCATCGCCGATGACCACAGTGTCGTCAGGGACGGTGTCCGGGCCGTGCTGCAGCGGGAGGCCGGCGAGTTCCGAGTCGTGGCCGAAGTGGGGGACATACCGTCGATGACCCGGGCCGTCGGCGAGCTCAAGCCCGACCTGCTGACGCTCGATCTGACGATGCCCGGCGGCTCGAGCCTCGGTGCGCTTCCGTCGTGCTTCATGGCCCATCCCACGCTCGCGGTTGCGATCCTGACGATGCGGGAGGATCCCGAGTACGCGAGGCAGGCGCTGAGGGCAGGGGCGCGAAGCTATGTGCTCAAGGAGGCCGAGCCCGCCGAGCTGCTCCAGGCGTTCCGGCTCGCGGTGGCCGGCGGAAACTACCTTCACCCTCGGCTGGGAGCCCTGATGGCGACGGGCCAGGAGGAGCCCGCCGACGCCGTCGTGCTCAGCGAGCGCGAGCGGGATGTCGTCCGGCTGATAGCCAACGGCTACACCAACCCGGAGATCGCCGAGCGGCTGAACGTGGCGGAGCGGACCGTGAAGACCTACAGGGCTCGGGCGATCGAGAAGCTCGGGTTCTCCTCCCGGGCGGAGATCACCGCCTACGTGCGCAGCGTCGGCCTGGCGGATTAGAAGCCCCGCCTCGGCTGCCTCGGCGTCGGGTGGTGGGCGCGTGGAGTCTCGCCGGCCGTTTCACGGGACCTCCCACTGACCGACGCCGGCTCGGGAGGGCCTGCCGGCGAGGGCGGTCAGCCGGGCGAGCCGGAGCGATGTGCGCCCGGGCGGCCCGCGAGAGGCACCGTCAGGCTCATCACCGTCCCTCCCCCGGGGGCGGGGCCGAACTCGAGCTCGCCCCCCACGAGCTCCGCCCGCTCCCTCATCCCTCCCATCCCGAAGCCGCCCTCCAGCCCGTCGCCCCGGACGCCCAACCGGTCGGCGTCGGGGAGTCCCCTGCCGTCGTCGGTGACCATCGCGCGGACGATTCCATCCCGCTCCACCACGCTCACCACGGCCCGGGTCGCCTGGGCGTGGCGGGAGACGTTCGTCAGCGCCTCCTGCACGACGCGGTAGATCGTGCTCTCGAGCTCCGGGTCGAGCCGGGCCTCCCCGTCGGTCGGGCTCGACCCGTTTGGAGTGGCGGGGGAGACGCCCCCGAGGTCGATCTCGGTCTGCACCTCCAGCCCGTCGATCGCCTGGGCGCGTCTCGCCAGAGCCTCCAGCGCCGCCGCGAGGCCGAGGTCGTCGAGCGCCGCCGGCCGCAGCTCGGTGATCAGGTGGCGCAGCCCATCGATCTCGTGTCCGAGCCCCTCGAGCACCGTGGCGACGGCCTCCGACAGGGCGCCCTCGTCGCCGGTGTCCCTGGCGTTGGCCAGCGCCAGGCGCAGTGCGCCGATGCCCTGGATGCTCTCGTCGTGGATCTCTCTCGCCCACCGCGTCCGCTCCCTCTCCCTCGCCTCGATCCCATAGCGCAGCCGTTCGATCTCCACGGACCTCTCGGCCGCGAGCCGCTGGGCGACGCTCGCCGCGAACGCGCCCAGGGCCTGGCGGTCTGGGTCTCGGAAGCTGCCCTCCCGCCGCGTGGCGATGACCAGCCCACCTCCCTGACCCTCCATGCTGAAGGGCTCCACGAGGACGGCCTGGGCCTCGAGGCCGAGCTCGTGCAGCCAGGCGGCGTCGGGTCCACGGGGCCCGTCGAGCTGGACGGGCCTGCCGGCGCCGTAGACCGCTCCGAGGGCGCTCCCCTCGATCGGCACTATCCGCAGCCGCGGGCTGCCCTCGCCGCTGGCGGCGGCGATCCGCAGATCTCCCTGCTCCTCGATCACCACCAGCACGGTGCCGGCGTCGAGCAGCGCCAGCCCGCGATCGGCCATCAGGCGCAGCAGCCACAACTCTGATCCGGAGAGCACCGCCAGCGATTATGAACCGCTCGCCCGTCCGACCGCCGAGGATGGCGGCCGGGGGGCTCCCCCGCCGCCGGAGCCGGGTGCAGGGCGAGCGGCCGTCCGCCCACCGCCCACACGCCCCCCGCCGGGCTCCTCGCCGCTCCCCTCGGTACACCCTGCGCCGGTTCGGGCGCGGGTGAGCAGCTCGGCCGCGGAGCTGTCAGGCGTCCAAGTCGCCAGTCCGGCCGACACGACGAGAGCACGGCGGGTGGCGTGCTCTTCGACCTTGATGGTCGCGACCCTCGCCAGCACCCTCCGCGCCACGACCTCTCCGAGCGGCCCGCTCGTGCCCGGCAGCAGGATCAGCAGCTCACGCTCTCCGCACCGGCCGACCCGGTCGAAGCTGCGGAGCTCCCTCCGCAGCGCCTCCGTCACGTAGGCGAGGGTCCGCTCGGGCAGGTCGCTCCCGTGCTCGAGGGCGATCTCGTCGAGGTTCTCGATCGCGATCAGCAGGCAGCTGAGGTCGGTTCCATGGCGTTCGGCGCGGGCGATCTCCTCCTCCAGGCGCTCGCCGAGCGCGGCCGCCGACCCGCGCCCGAGCGTGCCCTCGGGGGGTGTCTCGGAGCTCGGATCTGGGTCTCTGGCGGCCATGCCGTGTAGCGGACGAGTGTACGCCGCTGATCGCTGTCCCTTCCTGGGATCGGCCTCAAGCGTACGCCGTTCTTCCCCTCCCTGGAAGACCGGGGCGCCGGTTTGCGCTCGTGCGGAGCCCGTGGCCGCCGCGGGCGGTCCGTCCCCATGCGCTGGTAGACCTCGGGCATGCTGCGAGAGCTACGCGTCGAGAACCTGCTGCTGATCGAGCGCGCCGAGCTGCGGCTCGCACCGGGGCTGAACGTGCTCACCGGGGAGACGGGAGCCGGCAAGACGGTGCTCGCCCACGCGCTCGACCTGCTGCTCGGAGGCAGGGCCCGGCCGGGGATCGTACGCCCGGGGGCGAGTGAGGCCTACGTCGAGGGGGTCTTCGACCTGCCTGCACGGCTGCGGGAGCAGCTGGGCGAGCGCTCGAGCGCCGACGCCGAGGAGGTAGTCCTCGCCCGGACCGTCGGCTCGGACGGGCGAACCCGGGCGCGTCTCGGGGGCCGCTCGGCGACGGTCGCCGACCTCCGCGAGATCGGCGGGGCGCTGCTCGCCTTCTATGGTCAGCACGAGCACCGCAGGCTCACCCTCGCGGCGGCCCAGCTGGAGATCCTCGACGGCATGATCGGCGCCGCCCAGGCCGGGCGGCGGGATGCCTGCTCGCGGGCTCTCGCACGCCGGCGGCGGCTGCACGAGCGCCTCGTGGAGCTGGGCGAGCTCGCGGGCCAGCGGGAGCGGGAGCTCGATCTGCTCGACTTCGAGCTCGCGGAGATCGACTCGCTGGCCCCGCAGGAGGACGAGCATGCACGGCTGCTCGCCGTCCGCGATCGCGTGCGCAGGCTCGACGCGCTTCGCTCGGCGGCGGGCGCCGGGGTGCAGGCGCTCGTCTGCGAGGACGCACAGACGCCCGGCGCGGCGACTCTGCTGGCCGGCCCCGCCTCCCTGCTGGACGGGCTCGCAGGCCTCGATCCGGCGCTCGACGGGCTCGCGGAGCGGATGCGCGGCCTGATCATCGAGTGCCAGGAGCTCGCCGGGGAGCTGCGGGACTACGAGGAACGGACCGGTGTCGGCGATCAGGGCGCGCCCGACGGGGCGCTCGCCGACGGCGAGGTCTCTCTCGACTCCCTCGAAGAGCGCCTCGCCCGCAAGCATGGAGGAAGCATCGCCTCCGTCCTCGAGTTCGCCGTCAACGCCCGTGCCCGCCGCGAGGAGCTCACGGGCGTCGAGGGGGAGCTGGGGCGGGTCGGGGTGGAGCTCGGCCACGCGCAGGCCGAGCTCGACGCCTGCGTGGCGGAGCTTCGCCGCGAGCGCGAGGCGGCTGCGGTCGGCTTCGCGGAGGCGGTGCGCGAGCAGCTCGCCGCCCTCGCCATGGGCGATGCCACCTTCGAGGTTGCCCTCAGCGAGCAGGAGCCCGGACCGTCGGGAGGGGACGCGGTGGAGTTCCTGATCGCCCCCAATCCCGGCGTGCCGGCCGCTCCGCTGCGGGATGTCGCCTCCGGTGGGGAGCTCTCGCGTGTGATGCTCGCGATCATGGGCGTCGCCAACGCGTCCTCGGGCGACTCCACGCTCGTCTTCGACGAGGTGGACGCAGGAATCGGCGGACAGACGGCCCGGGCTGTGGGAGCCCGCCTGCGCGAGCTCGCCGACAGACGACAGGTCCTCTGCATCACCCACCTGCCGCAGATCGCCTCCCTCGGCGCCCGTCACTTCTCGATCGTGAAGGACACGACCGCGGATCCGACCCGCGCGACGGTCGTCGAGCTAGGCGAGGGGGAGGTCCTCAGCGAGCTCGTCAGGATGTTGGGCGCCGACACCGACGACGGGGGCGCCCGCCGGCACGCTCGCGAGCTGCGTCGCGCCGCCTGAGCTCCCCCGAGCCCGTCCGCCCGCGACGCTAGTTTCCGCCCATGCACGCCCTGCCATTCCTCCTCGCGGGTGCGATCGCGCATCCGCCGGCGCCGTCGACTCTTCTCGAACGGGCTCCGGGTCTCGGCGAACTAGACTCTCGGGGCAGGACCTCATGAGCCCCCACCATCCCGACCGCCACGCCCAGGCCCCCAGCAAGACCCGCTTCATCTTTGTGACGGGAGGCGTGGTGTCCTCCCTCGGCAAGGGCATCGCGGCTGCCTCGATCGGGCGCCTGCTCGTCTCCCGGGGGCTGACGGTGGGTCTGCAGAAGTTCGACCCCTACATCAACGTCGATCCGGGGACGATGTCCCCGTATCAGCACGGCGAGGTGTTCGTCACCGAGGACGGAGCGGAGACGGACCTCGACCTCGGCCACTACGAGCGGTTCACCGACGCCAACACCAGCCGGGCCTCCAACGTGACCGCCGGGGGGGTCTACGACACCGTCATCAGGAGGGAGCGCCGAGGGGATTACCTCGGAGGGACCGTTCAGGTCGTCCCCCACATCACCGACGAGATCAAGCAGCGGATCGCGCTGATCGCCGAGTCGAGCGACGTCGACTTCGTGGTGACGGAGATCGGGGGGACCGTCGGGGACATCGAGTCGCTGCCATTCCTGGAGGCGATTCGCCAGTTCCCGGTGGACGTCGGACGTCGCCGCTGCATGTTCATCCACCTCACCCTCGTCCCCTACATCGGCCATGCAGGCGAGCTGAAGACCAAGCCGACACAGCACTCGGTGAACGAGCTGCGACGCATCGGCATCGCCCCGGACATGCTGATGTGCCGTTCCGAGGGCTCGCTCTCGTACGAGATCCGCAAGAAGATCGCCCTGTTCGCGAGCCTGCCCGTCGAGGCGATCGTCTCGGCGTGCGACGTGGAGAACATCTACGAGGTGCCCCTCACCTTCCACGACCAGGGCGTCGACGACTTCATCCTCGAGCACTTCGCAGCGGAGGCGCCCCCGCCCGAGCTGGCGAGGTGGAAGGAGCCGATCGAACGGTCCGCGAGGGCGACGCGGTCCGTGCGGATCGGCCTCGTCGGGAAGTACGTCCAGCTCGAGGACGCCTACCTGTCAGTCTCCGAAGCGC
>DATFZP010000263.1:0-9757 GCA_035314405.1 Solirubrobacteraceae bacterium
GCCGGAGCTTTCCGTTGGGCGCGACGATCCTCCCCGGCGGCGTCAACTTCTGTGTGTTCTCGCGACAGGCAACACGGGTTGAGGTATTGTTGTTTGACAATCCCGGGGCGGCGCAGCCGACGTCCGTGATCGGCCTCGATCCGCGCACGCATCGCACCTACCATTACTGGCACGTTTTCGTGCCCGGAATCGGGGCCGGCCGGCGCGGGCCCGCCGAGTGGGCGGGCTCCCGCCAAGCGGTAGGTGCCCGCTCCCCGCCCGGGCAGCAGGGTCGGCGGGAGACGTGCCGAACGTCCGCTGGGCGGCTACACGGCCAAACGAGACTTCGGGCGCACCCCGGAGCCGCTCGGCAGGAGCGCCGGCGCAACCGGGGGGTCCGCACGGTTCGTGATCCAGGAACACGACGCCCGCCGTCTGCACTGGGACCTGCGCCTGGAGCACGAAGGCGTGCTCGTCTGCTGGGCGCTCCCCAAGGGGCTCCCGGAGACGCCGGGCGAGAACCGCTTCGCGGCGGCCACCGAGGACCATCCGCTCGAGTACCTGGACTTCGAGGGGGAGATCCCACGGGGTCAGTACGGCGCCGGCACGGTGAAGATCTGGGATCGGGGCAGCTACGACCGCCTGAAGTGGGAGCCCCGCAAGATCGAGGTGGCACTGCACGGGAGCAGGATCGACGCCCGCTACGCGCTGTTTGCGATCGAGGAGGGACCAGAGCCGAAGGACTGGATGATCCACCGCATGGACCCCCCCGCCGACCCGTCCCTCGAGCCGATGCCGGCGCATCTGCGGCCGATGCTCGCCCGCGCCGGTGCGCTGCCCGCCGAGGACGGCGGCTGGGCGTATGAGATCAAGTGGGACGGCATCCGGGCGATCGCCTACTCCCGTCCCGGCGAGCTGCGCCTGGAGAGCCGCAACCTCAACGACATCACCGACCGCTACCCGGAGCTGGCACGGCTCGGGCGGGCGCTCGGCTCCCACAGCGCGATCCTCGACGGAGAGATCGTCGCCTTCGACGAGGAGGGGAAGCCGAGCTTCTCGGCGCTGCAGAAGCGCATGCACCTCTCCTCCGGGGCCCAGGCCAGACGGCTGTCGAAGCTCGCGCCGGTGACATACGTGATCTTCGACCTGCTGTGGCTCGACGGCCACCCGCTGATGGACCTGCCCTACCTCGAGCGACGGCGGCGACTGATGGAGCTGCAGCTGAGCGGCCCGAGCTGGCAGACGCCGGAGCACGTCCTCGGAGGGGGCAGGGAGCTGCTGCTGGCCAGCGCCGAGCAGGGGCTCGAGGGGATCCTTGCCAAGCGGGTGGACTCCCGCTATCAGCCGGGGCTGCGCTCGCGCAGCTGGGTCAAGGTCAAGAGCGTGGAGCGCCAGGAGTTCGTCATCGGCGGATGGATGCCCGGACGGGGCAGACGCCTCGGACGGATCGGGGCGCTGCTGATCGGGGTCCACGTCGACGGCGGCGGGCTGCGCTACGTGGGCCGCGTGGGGAGCGGGCTGAGCGAGGAGGAGCTCGACCGCCTGTCGGAGGAGCTGCGGCGGCTCGAGCGGAAGACCTCGCCCTTCACCGCGGGGGGCAGACCCCCGAAGGGAGCCGTGTTCTGCAAGCCTCGACTCGTCGCCGAGGTCGAGTTCGCACAGTGGACCGAGGGCGGGAGCCTGCGAGCGCCCAGGTATGTGGGTCTGCGCGATGACAAGCCGGCGGAGCAGGTGACCCGCGAGCCGTCCCCCGCGGCGACGGTTCCAAACGGGGCAGCGGGCATCTCACTGGCGCCGACCGCGACCGGGGCTGTTCACGCCACCGTGCAGGGGCGCGAGCTCAAGCTCACCAACCTCGAGAAGGTCCTCTACCCGGAGACCGGCTTCACCAAGCGGGAGCTGATCCTCTACTACGCCGCCGTCGCCCCGGTGCTGCTCGGCCACCTCGACGGACGGCCCCTCACCGTGACCCGCTGGCCGGACGGCGTCGAGGGGAAGTCGTTCTTTCAGAAGCAGGCCCCGGCACACCGCCCCGGGTGGGTCGCCACGGCGAGGCTCCCCAGCGAGAAGGGCCCGATCGAGTACACCCTCGCCGAGGATCTGCCCACCCTCGTGTGGCTCGCGAACCTCGCTGCGATCGAGCTGCACACGCCGATGGCGCGGGTCGGGGCGATCGACCGGCCGACCGCGGTCGTGTTCGATCTCGATCCGGGCGAGGGCGCGGGGATCCTCGAGTGCTGCCACGTGGCGATCGAGCTCGAGGGCATGTTCGCGGGGCTGAAACTGCGTTCCTACGCGAAGACGTCGGGCTCCAAGGGCCTGCAGGTCTACCTGCCTCTGAACAACCCCGCGGCCGGCTACGGCCACACGAAGCCGTTCGCGAAGGCCGTGGCCGAGGTGCTCGAGCGCGCCGAGCCGGATCTCGTCGTCTCGCGGATGTCCAAGTCCCGGAGGAAGGGACGGGTCCTGATCGACTGGAGCCAGAACGATGCCCGGAAGACCACCATCTGCGCCTACTCCCTGCGCGCGGCCGAGCGACCGACGGTCTCCACCCCGCTCGACTGGGAGGAGGTGCGAGCCGCACGGGACGCAGGCGATCCCGACCTGCTCAGCTTCGAGGCGGACGAAGTGACGGCGCGGGTGGCCGACCAGGGCGACCACTTTGCGCCGGTCCTCTCCCTCGTGCAGGAGCTCCCGGCGCTCTGAGCGCTCTCGCGGCTGCGACGGACGGCGGGTGGGCTCCGAGGGCTCGGGCTACTCGAACTCGGGCTCGACCCACCACGGCATGATGTCGGGAAGGCCGTCGCTGACGAGGTCGGGAAAGCGGGCGGGCCGCTTCTCCAGGAAAGCCGTGACGCCCTCGACGGCGTCGGCGGACTGACCGCGTGCGACCATCCCCCGGGAGTCGGCGCGGTGCGCGACCATCGGGTGCTCGGCCCCGAGCATCCTCCACATCAGCATGCGGGCGAGGGCGACCGAGACGGGAGCGGTGTTCTCGGCGATCTCCCGTGCGAGCGCACGGGCCGCGTCGAGCAGCTCCCCCGGTGGATGCACGCTGCGGACGAGGCCTCCCTCGAGCGCCTCCTGCGCCGTGAACACCCGCCCGGTCGCGACCCATTCCATCGCCCGGCTGATCCCCACGACGCGGGGCAGGAACCAGCTCGAGCACGCCTCGGGGATGATCCCCCGGCGCGCGAAGACGAAGCCCATGCGGGCATCCTCGGAGGCGAGACGGACGTCCATCGGCAGGGTCATCGTGGCTCCCACTCCCACCGCCGGCCCGTTCACCGCCGCGATCACGGGCTTGGTGCTCTGGAAGATCCGCAGAGTCGCTTCGCCCCCGTTGTCCCTCGGGGTCGCACCGCTCTGCTCACGCAGGCGGTAGTCGAACGTGTCCCCGCCGCCGGCGAGGTCGGCGCCGGCGCAGAAGCCCCTGCCGGCACCCGTGACGATGATCGCCCGCACCTCGTCGTCGAGGTCGGCGCGGTCGAAGGCCTCGATCAGCTCGCGGCCCATCGTCGCCGTCCAGGCGTTGAGCCTGTCGGGCCGGTTGAGGGTGATCGTGAGGACGCCGTCGGCGATCCCGGTGGTTATCTGCTCGAAGGCCACGGCGCTCACGTCCGGGGAGCGGGCTGGTGGGAGACGGTCGGGGAATGGGCCACGGCGCCATCCTTTCAGGTCCGGGGCTGATCGAGGTCGGCCGCGGTCAGCTGGCGCTGATAAGGGCCCCGTCCGGTGAGGCACACCGCTCCGCAGCGGGCGGCCAGATCGAGGGCCCCCGCGAGCGGGAGCCCGGCGGCCAGGCCGAAGGTGAGCCCCCCGGCGAACGAGTCCCCGCAGCCGTAGGAGTCGGCCACCGGCCCTGGCAGGGCGCCGGGCGCCCAGCTGCCCGTCTCTCCCGAGCGTGACCGCCACGTGCCCCCGCGAGCCCCGTCCGTGAGCACGACGAGCTCGGCATCCGGCTCGGCGGCGGAGGCCGCCCGCCGCTCGATCCGATCCTCCCCGCTGAGGACCAGCACGTCGATCGGCACCCCGTGACCGAGGGCGTCGCGAGCCCGGGGGCTGGCCACGAGCACGCGGGAGCCCGCGCGGGCGGCGCGGAGGGCGGCCACGTCGCCGGCGGTGAAGTACACGGCGTCGCTGCCCGCGATCGCCTCCCACCCGATCTCTGTGCGTTCGCCATGCGGTTCCAGGCGGGCCCCGAGCGTGGTGATCGTGCGCTCGCCCGCCCCGTCGATCAACGTCACGGCCCGCCGGGTGGGGTCGGGCAGGCGGGAGGTGTGGACCGCGACGCCGAGCTCGGTGAGGCGGGCGATCGAGCGCTCGCCGTGCTCGTCGCCACCGAGGGCGGTGAACAGGCCTGCCGCCCCTGCCAGGCGAGCCAGCTGCACGGCGGCGACCGCCCCGCCCCCGGCGGGCTCCTCGAACGGGGCGCTCGCATGAACGACCTCTCCGGCGAGGGGCACATGGGGCACGTTGGCGAACTGGACCCACTCGACATGCCCCACCACCCCCACCTTCGGTCCGCCCGCAGCCATGGGCGCCAGTCTCACACAAGGCAAGAGGACGTAGGATGCACCCATGAGCGACCCCGTGCTCGTGGAGGAACCTGCCGCCCACGTCCGTCTGCTGACGATGAACCGTCCCGAGCAGCTGAACGCGATGACCTCGGAGCTGTGCGAGGGCCTGCACGAGGAGCTGCGGAGGATCGCCATCGACCGCACCTGCCGGGCCGTGATCCTCACGGGAGCGGGCCGCGGCTTCTGCGCCGGAGTCGACCTGCGCGGCTACGGGGCGGCCCCCGGCAACGACGGCGACGACGAGTCCCGCGACCGTCTAACCAACCAGCAGCACATGTCGACGCTCGTCCTCGCCCTCCGCTCCCTCCCGCAGCCGGTCATCGCCGCTGTCAACGGGCCGGCGGCCGGGTTGGGTCTCGCGCTGGCGCTCGGCAGCGACATCCGCTACGCCAGCCCCGAGGCGGTCTTCCGAGCGGCGTTCATCAACATCGGCCTCTCCAACTGCGATATGGGCACCAGCTGGCTGCTGCCGAGGCTGATCGGCGCCTCACGCTCGCACGAGCTGATGCTCACCGGGCGCCGGCTCGACGCGCAGGAGGCGCTGCGCATCGGCCTCGTGGCGGATGTGGTCGGGGATGGTGGGCTGCTCGATCGGGCGGGGCAGGCCGCCCAGCAGATCGCATCACTGGCACCGTGGGGCGTGCGGCTGACCAAGCAGGGAATGTGGAGCGCCCTGGAGATCCCCTCCGAGCAGACGTCGGTCGAGTACGAGGACCGACAGCAGATCATGGCCACCTTCGGGCGGGCAGTGCCCGAGGCGATCGCCGCGTTCCTGGAGAAGCGCCCGGCAGACTTCGTCGACTAGCGTGAGCGATCTCTTCGACGTCTCCGGCAAGAGCGCACTCGTGACGGGGGGCTCGAGGGGAATCGGACTGATGATCGCCCGCGGGCTCGTGCAGGCCGGTGCGCGGGTGATCGTCTCCTCGCGTAAGAGCGAGGACTTGCAGGCGGCCGCCACGGAGCTCGGGGCGCTTGGCGAGTGCGAGGCGATCACCGCGGACGTCTCGAGCCCGGAGGGAGCGGCGGCGCTCGCAGCGGCTGTGAGCGAGCGGCTGCCGGCGCTGGACATCCTCGTCAACAACGCCGGCGCCAACTGGGGGGCGCCGCTGGAGGAGTTCCCGCCGTCGGGCTGGGACAGGGCCGCCCACACGAACGTCGAGGGCGTCTTCCACCTGACGGTAGCCCTGCTCGGAGCACTGCGCGCCGCCGCCGCCCCGGAGGACCCCGCGCGGGTGATCAACATCGGCTCGATCGACGGGCTGCGGGCCCCGGCGATGGACAACTACAGCTACCTGACCGGAGCGGTGATCCCGCTCGACGGCGGAATCACCGGCTGCGGCTAGATCGAGCCTGCCCGGACCTACGGCCGCCGGCGGGCTCGCCGCGGCGGCGGATGGTCAGGCCTTCACGAGGTAGCTGTGCCCCGCTTTGACGATGAAGTGGTGGTGGTTGACGAAGTTCGTGACGAGCACCTTGTCGGTGACGACCCGGATCAGGGTGCCTTCGCACAGATCCTCGGTCAGCCACTTGGTGCCGAGGACCGCCCCGCTCGCGTAGTTTCCCTGGGTCGAGTAGCTGCCGTGGCCCGAGGACCACAGTTTGCGCACGACGTGGTGACCGGAGGCATGGTGGGAGGCCACACTTGCTCTGTGGCCGCGCTCGAGCGGGGTCGGGCAGACACCGAAGTTGCCCCCGTAGAGGGTCGCCACGACCTGGCCGGTCTTCGTCTGGGTGAGCTTGAACTCGCCTTCGGAGAACGTGATCGTCTGCAGCTTTCCGCCCGGGCCCACGGTCGTGAGCGTGACCGAGCCGTCGATCGCGTCGATGATCGTGCCGAAGGGCACGTTGATGACCCCGGTCAGCAGTATCGAGCCCTTGGAGCCGGGGAGTTTCACGAGAACGATGCCGGAGACGGGCGCCAGGTTGCCCGATACCCCCGCTTCCGGGGTCGGCGGCTGCGTCGTGATGCTCCCGAGGACCCCCAAGGACCCCGACGAACCGGCGGGCGCGCCCACGTTCGATCCCCCCTGCCCGAGCGGGCTGTTCGTGATCGGTTCGGGTTCGTAGGTGAACGACGGGCCGCCCGAGGCCGGTGAGGACCCGTCGTCGCCACTCACCACGACGTGATATTTGCCGGCGGCCTCCGCGTTGGTCGTCACTTTGATCTCCGTTTTCGTCACGCGGAGCACCTTGGCGAAGACGCTGCCGAACTCAACCGTCGTATCGGGGTTCGGAACGAAGTTGTTGCCGTCAATCGTCACTTCGGTGCCGCCGCCTTCCGGGCCCGATGAGGGTTTGATCGTTTCGACGACCGGCGCGGGCGGGGCCTGGTAGGTGAACGAGGGCGGGGTGCCCAGGTGTTCGGAGGAGCCGTCTTCGTTGCTGGCCACGACTTCGTAGACCCCGGCGACCGTCGCCGCCGTCGTTGCCTTCAGTTCGGTGCTCGAGATGAATTTCACCTTGGCGGCTACGGTGCCGATCTTCACTTCGTTGGCGTTTGCTCTTTCGATGAACCCGGTACCGGTGATCGTCACTTCGGTGCCGCCCCCTTCGGGGCCCGAGCTCGGGTTCACGTTCGTGACAGTCGGCGGCGGCAGATAGGTGAAGTCGGGGGGCGTGCCCACACCGGCGGAGGAGCCGGTTTCGTCGCTCACGACCACTTCGTCTTCACCGGCGGAGTGCGCCCGCGTCTTGGCCTTGATCTTCGTGGGGGACGTGGAGATCACTTCGGCTTCGCTGCCGATGATCACCGTTGGCGGCAGGCCCTTGCCCTGGGTGGGGAAGCCGGTGCCGGTGATCGTCACTTCGGTGCCGCCTCTTTCGGGCCCTGAGCTGGGAGTTACCTTGGTCACCGTCGGAGGGGGCTGGTGGTAGATTTCAAACCCCCACGCCGACCCCGTACGGATGTTGTTGCCGGCGCTGCCGACCAGCATCCCCTCGCCGTCTTCCGAGAGCGCCACGCTCGTTCCGAAGGTGCCTCTGCCGGCCTCTTCGAGCGGTTCGAGCCGTTCGCCGGTTTCGGGCCAGCCCGACCCCGAGTTTCTGAACAGCCAGGCGCTTCCGACGTCGAGGTTGCCCGCATGCCCGTCCTTGGGCGCTCCGATCAGGGCGGTGTGGCCATCCCTCGACAGCGCCACGCTGTAGCCGAATTGGCCCTTTTCACCCTCGGCCGTTCCCACTGTGAGCTTGGGGTGCTGCTCGACCCAGCCCGGTTCGGCGTTGGTGAACACCCACGCCGCCCCCTTGTCGGCGTTGTCGCTGCGGGCGCCGATCAGCGCGGTGTTCCCGTCGCCCGACAGCGCGACGCTGTAGCCGAAGCGGCCTTCGCCGACCTCTTCGGAGCCGCCTACGAGCTTGAGCTGGCGTTCCCATGCGGTGGCCCCTTTCACGAAGACCCACGCGGCGCCCGCGTAGCTGGCGTCGCCCGAGGCGCCGATCAGCGCGGTCGTGCCCGCCCCGGACAGGGCGACGCTGTGGCCGAAGTAGCCTTCACCCTGCTCTTCTTCGGAAGCGCCCCCCGTCCCGCCGGTGAGCTTTTCGCCTTCCTGGGTCCAGGTTTCACCCGACCGGGTGAAGACCCACGCTGCGCCGCGGTGGGCGTTGTCTGCCGAGCCGCCGATCAGCGCGGTGCTGCCGTTGGCCGAGAGCGCAACGCCGCGGCCGAAGAAGCCTTCCGCTGTCTCTCCTTCGGGATGTTCGCTGCTTTTCAGCTTCGCCGTCAGTTTCGTGTGCTTGCTCCATTTTTCGCCGCTGCGCGTGAAGATCCAGGCGGCGCCCCGGCGTTCGTTGTCACGCGGAGCGCCGATCAGCGCCACTTTGCCGTCGGCCGAGAGTGCGACGCTCCTGCCGAAGCCGCAGCTCCCACCTTCTTCTCCTTTTTCTTCGGGCGCTTCTTCGGTGCATTCTGTTTCTTCGGTGGGGAGGTTTTCCGTGACCGTCAGCGGCATTTCCGGCGCTTCGTCCCAGGTTTCGCCGGTGCGCGTGAAGATCCAGGCGTCGCCGGTTGGGGGCTGGCCGCTCGCACCGACCCGGCCCCTCGCGCCGATCAGCGCGGTCTTGTCATCTCCGGACAACGCCACGGCGATCCCGAACAGGCAGATCGACGCCGATTCTGGCTTGGCCTTTTCGCATTCTGGGCCGAGCCCTTCGGCGGGATCGAGCGCTTCACCCTGCTGGACGAGCGGATCGATCCTCACCGGGAAGCGTGCGCCGCGGGTGTCGACGCTCAGCAGCACCGTGCGCCCGTGCAGCTCGAGGCGGCTCGGGAGCGTGCGCCCTCGGGCATCGCTCGCCTTGAGCTCTCCGTAGCGAAGCGTCGGGTCGGCTCCTGCCGCCAGCAGGATGCTCTGCCCGCCGGGGGCGAGCGAGGGGTGCGCCTCGCCGCTCAGGGCGATCGAAAGAGTGAGCGGCCCTGCCTGCCTGCCCGCCGGCGCCCGCTGCAGGGTGAAGCCCTGCTCGAGGCCCAGCGGTCCGTTCGCGTACCACTCCTGGAGAGCCCCCCGCGAGTAGGTGACGCGATTGCGGCTCGCCCGGGGCGTCGCCGCGGGCACCGGCGCCAGCGAGCTGCCGTAGCCGATCGCGCCGAGGGTCAGGCCGACGCGGGCTGCTTGGGCCGCCACCACCACGCCCGAGCGCTCGAAGCCGACGTGCAGTCGCTGTGCCGGGGAGTAGGCGCTGAAGGCTCCCGGGGAGGCCGCGGTCACCCGGTAGGCGGGGTCGGCGGCACCCACCGCAGCGGAGAGCGGAGAGCGGAGGCTGAAGGGAACAGCCGTGAACCCGGCGTGGCGGGCAGCTGCCGACCTCGCGACGGGCGGAGTCGCATGGGGCGCACCGATGAGTCCCGACGAGATCCACACTCCGACCGCCAGCGAGACGAGCGCGGCGGCGGCGAGGGCACGCCAAGACGCGCCGACGTGCAACGACGCGGCAGATGCGGCCCCGGCCCTGTTCTGAGGTTTGACTGAGCGATCCATCGCTGTATGCAGAAGCCGGGGCGACCCCGGCGCTGTTCCCCCCTGTCGCGTGTTCTTGGTGAAAGGACCGGACGCGAGGCACGGCCGATGTCAACTACATGCGTCTTGCTCTTCAACAAGATATTGACGATCGCCCGACAAGTCAAACCGCGACCGTGTGCGACCGATCACACCGGTCGCCGCCACCTTCCGGTAGCGTGGATCGGCACTAGCATCCCGGCCTGG
>DATFZP010000264.1:0-2578 GCA_035314405.1 Solirubrobacteraceae bacterium
CGTCCCGCGTAGGAGACGTAGTCCCCGCCGTCCCCGATCACGATCGCGTCCCTGTCGAGCATGCCGGAGAGCTCGCCGTATATGCGCATAGGGTGCAGTGGAGCCCTCGGGTCCTCGAGCTCTCCCCGCTCGCCGGCCCGCTTCTCGGCCTCGGCGGAGCGAAGCTCGCCGATCCATCCCTCGCTCGCCAGCGCCGTCCCCCCGGCTGCCGAGGTGATGTCCGCGAGGGTCGCTCCGATCGCCCCATAGCACTCGGCGGCGACCGGCCGCGGGTGACGGCGCTCGGTCTCCGCGGAGTCGACCACCACTATCTCGGTGTCCTCTCCGAAGGATCCCCCGAAGCCGAGGCGGAAGTCCATCGGCACGCCGATCACGAGGGCGACATCGGCGCCTTTCAGCGCCTCCGAGCGTGCGCGGGAGAAGAACAGTTCGTGGTCGGCCGCCAGGCACCCGCGGGCGAGCCCGTTGAGGAACACTGGGATCCGCAGCGTCTCCGCGAGGGCCGCGAGCTGTTGCTCTCCGTGACCCCAGTAGAGGTCCGTCCCGGCCATGATCACCGGCCGCTCGGCCGAGCGCAGGAGCTCCCCCGCCCGCTCGATCGCGGCTCCCGACGCGCTCCTGTCGGCGTCTGAGGCGCCCGCCGGGGGGCTCGGCTCCGGCTCGGGGGCCTCCATGAACACGTAGTCGAGGGGAAAGTCCACGAACGCCGGGCCCCCGTGGGGCGCCTGGGCCGTGGCGAACGCATCGTCCACGAGGCCGGGGATCTCCTCCGTGCTGGTGGATGTCACCGCGAGCTTGGAGAGCGGTCGCACGAACGGAACGTGGTCGATCTCCTGAAGCGACCCCTGCCCCCACCTCAGCGCCGGTGCTCGCCCGCCAAGCACTACCATCGGAGAGTGGTTCGCCTGAGCGGAGGCCATCGCACTCATCCCATTCGTCACCCCCGGTCCGGCGGTGAGCGCGCACACCCCCGGCTGGCGGGTCACCTTCGCCCAACCCTCCGCGGCGAAGGCAGCGGTCGACTCGTGGCGGACGTCCACGATCTCGATCCCCTCGCTCACGCACCCGTCGTAGATCGAGAACAGGTGCCCGCCCGAGAGCGTGAACAGCCGGCTGACGCCGTGCGCCCGCAGTCGCCTGGCGATCAGGCGTCCCCCGTGGAAGGTGTTCGTCTCCTGGGCGCTCTCCGCGCTCTCCGTGGCCATCGGCGCGACTCTACCCGCTCGACCGCCCTCGGGTTATGCCCGGGGTGGGATTCGAACCCACATGCCCACCGCTGGGGCCATCGATTTTAAGTCGACTGCGTATGCCGATTCCGCCACCCGGGCAGGGACCCCGAGCCAGTCTATGCGAGCGATCTGATGCGGGTTGGCGCAACTCTTGCGTTGCTACGGTGTCTTTAGAGGTGGATATACGCAATTGGAGGGTCCATGGAGGTCTCTGCGCTAACACAACCGACCGGTATGTCGGGCTTTAGAGGCCCGTCCGCGCTGCTCCGCCTGCAGTCGGACGAGCGTCTGATCGCGCTCACCCGACGGGGACAGCACGCCGCGTTCGAGACCCTGTGCGCGCGCTACCAGACCCGCCTTCTGGCCTTCTGCCGTCACATGCTCGCCTCTCGCGAGGACGCCGAGGACGTCCTGCAGGAGGTGTTCGCCGCCGCCTTCAACGCGGTCCTCGCCGACGAGCGCGAGATCAACGTCCGTCCCTGGCTCTACAGGATCGCCCGCAACCGCTCGCTGAACCACCTCCGCCGGGCGACCGCGACGGGCGTCGACTCGATGGACGTCCACTTCGCCGAGAACGGGATCTCCACGGGCGACAAGGTCCTGCGCAGGGAGCGCTTCCGCGAGCTGATCGCCGACGTGCACGAGCTGCCGGAGACGCAGCGCACCGCACTGCTTCTGCGGGAGATCGACGCGCTCTCCTACGAACAGATCGCCGACGCGATGGAGACGACGGTCCCGTCGGTCAAGTCGCTGCTGGTGCGCGCGCGGATCTCGCTCGCCGAGGCAGCCGAGGGCCGCATGCTCACATGCGAGCAGGTTCGCCTCGAGCTGGGCGAGACGGCCGAGGGGCTGACCAAGCTCAGCAACCCCGCCCGCCGGCACGTCCGCAGCTGCGAGAGGTGCGCATTCTTCAAGAAGCAGCTCAAAGACAACAACCACGCGCTCGCGATGATCATGCCCGTGGGCCCGCTGCTGATGGCCAAGAAGCTGCTGCTCACCAAGCTCGGCTCGACGGCCTCGGCGGGAGGCGCCCACGTCAGCGCCGGTGCCGGCGCTGCCGGGGCGAGCGCGGCAGCCAGCGGCGGAGGAGGCATGGCCGGGGGCCTGATGACGGCCGGTGCAGGAGCCCTCGCCACCAAGGCCGTAGCCGGGCTTGCCGCCGCGGCGATCGTCACCGCCGGCGCCGTAGCCGCCGATCACGCGGTCGTCTCCCACCACAGCTCGACACCCACCGTCAACCGCACCTATGCCGACGTGCCCGCCGTCTCGGCCCCAGGACCGGGCGTGGTCGTGGCTCAGAGCCCCCAGCGGACGAGCCTTGGCGTCGCCGCGGTCCACAGCCTCGCCCT
>DATFZP010000265.1:0-6152 GCA_035314405.1 Solirubrobacteraceae bacterium
CCGCCGCTCGGGCTCGCCGCGGCGTCGGTGCCGCCGCAGGCCCCGGGTCGGCCCGACGAGGACGGCTCGGCGGGATCGGCGACCATGTCCGCGAGGTTATACGCAGAGCGCCGGAGCGGGGCGGCCGCCGAGAGGCGAAGCCGCGGGGAGCCCTTCCGGCGGCCGGCGCGGCGCCGATCGGCGAGGGACGCCGTCCCGATCGGCCGATTCCGCCGTTTCCCGCCGAGGTAGTGCGGTATTTCCGTCAACTTGGCTGTTGATTATTGTCCTGAGAAGCGGGAAGGTAGCCGTGAGGGTGCGACGGTTGTCGTAGCCCCCCCTTCAGAGTGAGGAGGATCAATGTCAGACGAGCACCAGACCCACGACACGTTGGAGCACCTCGAGGGCTCCGGGAGCGCGTTGGTGCAGGCGCCCGGATTCGATCGCCGGTCGTTCCTGCGCCGCACGGCGATGACGGGGGCTGCCGTCGGAGGCGTGAGCACCCTGCTGAGCGCCTGCGGCGCGAGCGGCTCGAGCAGCAGCGGAGCGGCCGCCGTGTTCGGGTCCGCGCCGACCTACAAATTCGTCGTCATCAACCACGTGACCACCAACCCGTTCTTCGTGCCCACGCAGTACGGCATCCAGGACGCCTGCAAGCTGCTCGGCTGCACCTACCAGTGGACGGGCTCCGAAACCAGCAACGTCAACCAGATGGTCAACGCGATGAACAGCGCCGTCGCATCCGGCGCCGACGGGATCGCCGTGGCCCTGATCGACGAGACGGCCTTCAACGCGCCGACGGAAAACGCGCTGAAGGCGGGGATCCCCGTCGTGGCGTACAACGCCAACTCGCTGACCAACAAGCGCCTCTCCTACATCGGCCAGGATCTGTTCCTCGCCGGCGAGCAGATGGGCGAACGGATCGTGGCGGCGGTGGGATCGGGAGACGTGGCGCTGTTCATCGCGACGCCGGGCTCGGCCAACCTCCAGCCGCGCATCGAAGGAGCGCTTGCGGCGATCAAGAAGTCGGGCAAGCCGATCACGCCACACACGATCGCCACCGGAGCGGCCGTGCCGGGAGAGCTCTCGACGATCGAAGCCTACTGGACGGGACACCCGGAAACGAAGGGGATGTACGCGGTCGACGGAGGCAGCACGGAAAGCCTCGCGAAAGTGATGCAGAAATTCGGGCTGCCGGCCAAAGGCATCCACTCGGGAGGCTTCGACCTGACAGAAAACACCCAGAAACTGCTCCACGAAGGCAACCTCGAATTCACGATCGACCAGCAGCCCTACCTGCAGGGGTTCCTGCCGATCCTCCAGCTCTTCCAGTGGCACGACTCGGGCTCCCTGACGGGCCCGGCGGAAACCGACACGGGGCTGAAGTTCATCAACAAAGAAACGGTCGCTCCGTACGTCGAAAGCAAGAGCCGGTATGAGGGAACCTCCTCCGAAGTGAAAATCATCGCGATCAAGGCGGGCACGCCGGCCTGATCGTGGCAAGCGCGACAGGAGGGCCGATCTCCCCCGAAGGGCCGGCCCCGGCGGCTGGACGCCCGGCGGACTCGCGTCGGGCGTCGATACCCAGCCGCCACGACCTGCTCGAGCGCGCTCTCGCCCTGCGCGAGGGAAGCATCATCGTCGTCACGCTTCTGGTGGCGATCTACTTCTCGGTGAACACGAGCAGCTTCCTCACGAGCTCCAACTTCAAGACGCTGCTCCCGTACTTCGCCCCGTTCGCGATCATGGGAGCGGGAGTGGTGTTCGTGATGATCCTAGGGGAGATCGACCTCTCGATCGGAGCCACCTACCTGTTCGCCCCCTTTCTCTTCTCCAAGCTCGCCACGGCGGGAATACCGCTCGTGGTGAGTGTGATCATCGCGCTGATGGCCTGCACGCTCGTTGGTCTCGTGAACGGCTTCTTCGTAGCGATCGTCGGGATCAGCTCGTTCGTGGCCACGCTGGGGATGCTGTTCGGGCTGGAGGGCCTCACCCTGATCATCACCCATGGCGAGCCGGTGGCGACGCCGGGCGCCGAAGTGACGACCACGACCCACAACGTCGTGCACGTGGTGAACGGCGTGCACATCGTGCTCCGTGAAACCGAACTCCACATCTCGACGTTCGCGAAAGTGTTCGGAGCAGGGACCTACTCGGAGCTGATCTGGGCGCTCGCGATCGTGATCGTGCTGCAGCTCCTGCTGACCTTCACCCGGTGGGGTCTCTACACGGTGGCGGTCGGCTCGAACAAGCTCGGGGCGGCCGAGGCCGGGGTGTGGGTGCGGCTGGTGATGATCCGCAACTTCATGCTCTGCGCCACGACCGCCGGTCTTGTGGGGATCCTGGAGGCGGTGAGGGCGACCTCGGTGCAGCCCGACCCGGGGGGGGCCAACGAAATCCTGTTCGAGGCGATCGCGGCGGCCGTGATCGGCGGCACCGTCATGACGGGCGGATCCGGGACGGTCGTCGGTGCCCTGATCGGCGCGCTGTTCCTCGGCATCCTCCACGACGGCCTCGTGCTGCAGGGTGTGAACGCCGACTACCAGCTCTTCTACCTCGGCCTGGCGATAATCCTCGCGATGACCGTCAACGTGTACGTCCAGCGCGCGCGCAGGGGCACGCACAGTGGCTGACCCGACGGTCCCGCCGGAGACGATCGTCGGTCCGACCTCGGCGCCCGACGACGTGCTCCGCGTCGAGCACATCGCCAAGCGGTTCGGCCCGGTGACGGCCCTGCGGGATGTCAACGTGCACCTGCGCAAGGGCGAGGTGCTCGGCCTGCTCGGCGACAACGGCGCCGGCAAGTCGACGCTCATCAAGATCATCTGCGGCTTCCAGAAGCAGGACTCCGGGGAGATGTTCCTGCACGGGCGGCCGTACGCGCCGAAAAGCGTCGACGACGCCCGCTCCCAGGGAATCGACACCGTCTATCAGGACCTGGCCCTGATCGACGAACTCTCCGTCTACCACAACCTGGCCCTGCGCCGGGAGAAGGTCCATCGCCCGATCCCCTTCCTGGCCAACGGCCAGATGAAGCAGGATGCCCGCGCCGCACTGGACGAGATCGGCATCAACATCCCGAGGATCGACGTCGCCGTCGCCCGCCTGTCGGGCGGCCAGCGCCAGGCGATCGCGGTCGCCCGGACGGTCAACTCGAAGGCCGACATCCTCCTGCTCGACGAGCCGCTGGCGGCGATGGGGGCCAAGGAGGGATCGATGATCCTCGACCTCGTGGCGCGCCTGAAGCAGGAGGGACGGGTCTCGATCATCATGATCCTCCACAACTACGTCCACGTGCTCGAGGCGTGCGACCGGGTCAGCATGATCCAGGACGGCGTGATCGCCCTCGACAAGCCGACGGCGGAGACCTCGGTGGAGGAGCTCACCGAGATCGTGGTGAACGAGTACCGACGCGCCCGGCTGGCGGCTCACGAGGGGCAAGCGCCCGCCGCCTGAGCAGGAGCCCCGCCGGCGTGCACGGGCGTTGGTCGGCGACGGTGGCGATCCGCCCGGGGGACGACGATATGAGATCGGTCAGGCGGTGCTCGACGGGGACCACAGATCGATCCCGC
Source organism: Solirubrobacteraceae bacterium (assembly GCA_035314405.1). Taxonomy (GTDB): domain Bacteria; phylum Actinomycetota; class Thermoleophilia; order Solirubrobacterales; family Solirubrobacteraceae; genus Palsa-744. Next base: position 3,552 of record DATFZP010000265.1, read on the forward strand.
CGTCGACGGCGTGGCGGTCGATCTCCGCGAGTTCCTCGGCGGTGAAGTCGAGGTTGGCCAGCGCGGCGACGTTCTGCTCCAGCTGGGAAACGCTGCTCGCGCCGAGGAGGGCCGAGCTCACGCGCGGATCCCGCAGCACCCATGCGATCGCCAGCTGGGCGAGCGACTGTCCGCGCCGCGCTGCGATCTCGCCCAGGGCGCGCACGCGGGCGAGGTTCTCGTCGCTGAGCAGGCGCTCGTCGAACGCCTCGCCGCGACGGACCCGCGAGTCCTCCGGCACTCCTGCCAGATAGCGGTCGGTGAGCAGTCCCTGTCCGAGCGGCGAGAACACGATCGCGCCGACGCCGTTGCGCCCGAGGACGTCGAGCAGGCCCTGCTCGATCCAGCGGTTCAGCAACGAGTAGGACGGCTGGTGGATCAGCAGCGGCGTGCCGAGCCGGTGGAGGATGTCGATCGCCTCGAGTGTGCGCTGGGGGGAGTAGGAGCTGATCCCCACGTACAGCGCCTTTCCCTGCAGGACAGCGCTGTGGAGGGCGCCCATCGTCTCCTCGAGCGGGGTGTTGGGGTCGAAGCGGTGGGAGTAGAAGATGTCGACGTAGTCGAGGCGCATCCGCGCCAGGCTCTGGTCGAGGCTCGCCAGCAGGTACTTGCGAGAGCCGAACTCCCCGTACGGGCCCGGCCACTGGTCATAGCCGGCCTTCGTCGAGAGGATCAGCTCGTCGCGCAGGGGGTGAAAGTCTTCGCTGAAGATGCGCCCGAAGTTGGTCTCGGCGGCGCCGTAGGGCGGTCCGTAGTTGTTCGCCAGGTCGAAATGGGTGATGCCCAGGTTGAATGCACGGCGGAGGATCGAGCGGGAGTTCGCGAGTGGGCGGTCGTCCCCGAAGTTCTGCCACAGCCCGAGCGAGATGGCGGGCAGCCGGATGCCGCTGACACCGACCCGACGGTAGGGCATGCGCTCGTAGCGGGCGCCGTCGGGGAGATATGGGGGCTCCGCTCGGGATGGATCGAACGGCACGGGCGGGATTATAAGAATCGGCGCCGCATCGCATCCTCGGGGCGACGATCAGGCCACCGGCCGCAGGGCTGCCGTGGCGGCGACGGGGGGGCCAAGCCAGAGATGGGTGGCGGCCTGGGCTCGCCACGGTCGCCAGCGCTCGGCCAGCTCCTGGGCCCGGCGGGGGGCCAGCGGCCGCTCGCCGCGATCGGCGAGGGAGCGACGGATGCCGAGATCGCCCGCCGGGAAGGCGTCGGGCTCGCCACTGCGCAGGGCGATGTAGTGGGCGCTCCAGGGTCCGAGTCCCGGGATCGCCGTGACCGACTCGACGAGCTCCTCCAGGCTGCTCGAGCGGTCGAGACGCAGGGTGCCCTCGGCGAGCGCCGCGGCGAACGCGCCGACTGCAGCAGCGCGGGCCGAGGTCAGGCCAAGGCCCCCGAGGTCGGCCGTCGACAGGGTCGCGGGGGTGGGGAACAGGTGCGTGAGGCCGAGCGCCTGGAGCCCCGGCACCGGCACTCCGTGCCTCGCGACGATGCGGGCGAGGATCGTGCCTGCTCCCGCCACGCTGACCTGCTGGCCCACGATCGCCCGGACACCCGCCTCGAACGGATCCCACGTGCCCGGTGGGCGCAGTCCCGGCCGGGCGCACAGCAGGGGGCCGACGATCGGATCCCCGCCGAGATCCCGCGACATCGCGCCGGCGTCGGAGTCGAGGCTGAATATGCGGCGAGCGCGCTGAGCGACGTGGATCAGGCCGTCCCAGTGCGGCAGGTGGGCCGTGAGGATGAGGTGGTCCGGTCCGCCGCGGGACAGCTCGAGCACGCCCGGATCGCCCTCGATCGCAACGGTGCGGCGGTAGGTGCCGGCGGACACCCGCTCGACGCCCGCTGTCGCCCGGCTCTCGAAGTAGGAGAGCATCGTCTCCCAGTCCAGCGGAGGCTCGAACGCCAGGCGCAGGGCAAGCCCTCCATCGGCCGCGAGGCGATCGCCGGCACGCCGTCGGGCGCGCAGCTCGCTCGGGGTGGCTCGGAAGACCTCCCGGCAGGCGCGGCCCAGCTGGCGGACGCTCCCGAAACCCGACGCGAGGGCGACCTCTGCGACCGTCAGGTCGGTGTCGTCGAGCAGTCTGCGGGCGAAGTGGGCGCGGCGCGAGCGGGCGAGCTGATCGGGGGTCAGGCCGAGGTGGGCGGCGAACAGTCGGCGCAGATGGCGGGGGGAGATCCCGAGGCGTGCGCCGAGGTCCCGCTCGGTGGCTCCGTCGAGGGCGCCGTCCACGACCAGCTGCGCGGCGCGGCACACCAGCTCGGGGCCGGCCCAGCTGGCGGGCGGCTCGCTGCGGTACGGCCGGCAGCGCAGGCATGCGCGGTAGCCGGCGGCCTCCGCCGCAGCCGCCAGCGAGAACTGCCGCACGTTGCGCTCGAGCGGGCGGCCGGAGCAGCCCTCTCGGCAGTAGATGCCTGTCGTGACGACGGCCGAGAAGTCGCTCATGGCGTCCCATCATGGAGCACGCGGGCGCTCTCCGCCGGACGTATTCGGACGGGTTCAGGAAGTCGGGGATCGAGCCAGGGGCAGCTGTGCCAGGACCTCGCCTGCGGCGCGCTCTCCCG
>DATFZP010000266.1:0-4248 GCA_035314405.1 Solirubrobacteraceae bacterium
GCCCGCGCCCAAGCCGCGCCTGAAGCGGCTGCGCTTCGCAGCGATCGCCTTCTCGCTGCTGCTGCTCGGCCTCGTGTCGTTCGTGTTCGGAATGTTCGTGTCGGTCGCCTCCGACCTCCCCTCGCTGACGAAGTTCTCCCAGTTCAAGAACGCCGAGAGCTCTGTGCTGCTCGACGACCACAGCCGCCCGATCGGCGTGATCAGCCAGCAGAACCGCGTGATCGTCAAGCCGGAACAGATCCCCCAGATCGTCAAGCAGGCGGTGATCTCGATCGAGGACAAGCGCTTCGAGACCAACAGCGGGATCGACATCAGGGGGATCGCCAGAGCCTTCGTCCAGGACATCGTCCACCAGGGCAACATCCAGGGCGCCTCCACGATCGAGCAGCAGTTCATCAAGAACGCCCTCCAGGCGCAGTCGCACCGCACGATCTTCGAGAAGCTCAAGGAGGCCGCCCTCGCCTACCAGCTCTCCCACAAGTGGTCGAAGGACAAGATCATCACGGCCTACCTCAACACGATCTACTTCGGCAACGGCGCGTACGGCATCGAGGCGGCGGCGCAGACCTACTTCGGCCACGAAGTCAACCATCTCGGCTGCGGCACCCCGGGCCACGAACTGTGCGTCCAGCAGCTCGCCCCGTGGGAGGCGGCGCTGCTCGCGGGGATCATCCAGTCGCCCTCCGCCTATGACCCGACGGTCCACCCGGAGGCGGCTCGCGCCCGCCGGGACCTCGTGCTCCAGCAGATGCTCGAACAGGGCTACCTCACGAGGCCGGTCTATGAAGAAAGCGTCAAGCAGGCCCTGCCCGCGCCCGCCGACATCCAGCCGCCGCAGGAGCAGACGGTGGAAGGCGTCGACGCGGGCTACTTCACCAGCTGGGTGCAGCAGCAGGTGATCGAACGCTACGGAGCCCCCCGGGCCTTCTCGGGCGGGCTGCGGGTCAAGACGACGCTCGACCTCGAACTGCAGCAGGCCGCCGAACAGGCGATCGGCGCCTACCTGCCCGGCCCGGAAGGCCCGTCCGCGGCGATGGTCGTGATCGAAAACTCGACCGGGGCGGTGCGGGCGATGGTGGGCGGGCGCAACTACGACGAAAGCCCCTTCAACCTCGCCACCGAGGGCGAGCGCCAGCCCGGGTCCTCGTTCAAGGCGTTCGACCTCGCGGCCGCCCTGCGCGACGGGATCTCCCCCGACTCGGTGTGGACGTCCGAGCAGAAGACGTTCATCGTCCCGAACTCGCGCGGCCAGGAAAAGTTCGTGGTCCACAACGACGAAGGGGCGTACTCGGGCTCCAACACGCTGCTCGGAGCGACGGCGTTCTCCGACAACTCGATCTACGCCGAAGTGGGGCTGAAGGTGGGCACCCACCAGATCGCCCGCCTCGCCCATCGCATGGGGATCACCACCCCGCTCTCGACGAACCCCGCGATGACGATCGGGGGGCTCACCGTGGGGGTCACCCCGCTCGATATGGCCCACGCCTACGAGACGATCGCCCACAAGGGGGAGCGGGTCAGCGGGACACTCGCCGAACCGGGGGGGCCGGTGGGGATCCAGGAAGTGGAAGCGGGCGGCCAGTCCCTCCCCGACGGCGCCCGACGGGACGTCAACCATCCCGTGCTCCAGCCGATCCTCACCAGGGAAAACGCCGAAACCGAGACCTCGATGCTGGAAGCGGTGATCCAGTACGGCACCGGTCGTGCCGCGGCGATCGGCCAGTTCGCGGCGGGGAAGACGGGGACCACCTCCAACTACGGCGACGCGTGGTTCGTGGGATGGAACTCCACCTACACCGTCGCGGTGTGGGTCGGCTACCCCACGAGGCTGATTCCCATGACCACCGACTTCAACGGGGGGCCCGTCCTCGGGGGGACGTTCCCGGCCCTGATCTGGCACCAGTTCATGGTGTCCGCGCTCCAGATCGACATGGCCCGCGCCGAACACGCGGCAGCCGCGCACACCACTACCACAGGGGGCGCGGGCGGGACCTCGACCACCGGCGGCGGCGAAGGCGGTGCTGCCCCCTCCACGAGCACCACCCCCGGCCCCTCGACCTCGCAGGGTGGGGCCGGCAAGCAGAACGCCACCCCCGTCTCGCCGGGCTCGAGCAGCGGCCAGCCGAGCGGCGCTCCGGCGACCCCCTCCCCGGAACGAGCGCCGGCGACCCCGACACCGGCGACCCCGACACCGTCTCCGAGCTCTCCGGCCCCGGCCCCATCGCCCCCCGCCGCCGCCCCCTCGGCGCCGTCGGGCACGGGATCCGGGACCGGCGGGGTCGGCGCCGCAAACTAGTCGGCGCTCGCGTCCGCGGTCGGCCGTGGACGCGAGACGTGGGGGTTCGCCGCGAGGCAGAAGCGCCAGGGCAGATCGGCCGCCTGGGTGATCCCGATGCGGGTGCCCATGAGGACGGGGGAGGACAGCGGGGCCGGCGAAGGGCCGATCAGGATCGGGCCCCTCGAGAGGTCGCATCCGTCCTGGCCGAGATGCACGCCGAGTGCCTGGGTGAGCTTGCCGGGCCCCGAGCACAGCTCGCCGTCGGCGGCGGGCCGGCCGCCGAGCAGCCCCCGGCGCGCCCGCATCTCCTGCGCCCCGGCAACCGGGGCGAGGGCGCGGATCAGCACCGCGGCGCCGATCCCCTCGGGCTCGCAGACCGCGTTCAGCAGAGCATGGATGCCGTATGAGCGGTAGATGTAGGCGCGGCCGGGTGGGCCGAACAGCGTGAGGGTGTGCGGGCGGGGGCCGGGGAACGCGTGGCAGGCGGGCTCGCTCTCGTGGTAGGCCTCGGTCTCGACGATCAACCCCGCGCGGCCGTCGTGCTCGACGGTGCACCCGATCAGCGAGCGGGCGACCTCGAGCACTCCCCGCGCGTAGAACTCAGGCGGCAGGGCCCTCATCGAGCTCGGCGTGGGCGAGGGAGATCTGCTCGCGCACCCGGGCGAGCGCCGTGCCGCCCTCGGAGACCTTCGACTCCAGCCACGAGCCCTGCAGGAGCACCGCACGGAACTCCTCCTCGTGGTCGGCCAGCGTCCGGCTGTGCGCTGCGAGCTCGGCGCCCGTCAGGTCGGACAGCGCCCGGCCCCCGTCGAGCGCCGTGCGGACGAGCCCCGCGACCACTCCGTGCGCCTCGCGGAACGGGACCCCCAGGCGAACGAGCAGGTCCGCGAGGTCGGTCGCAGCGATCAGCTCGTCGGCCGCCGCGTCCCGCATGCGCTCCCGGTCGAAGCGCACCCCGGCGATCATCCCGGCCGCGGCGGCGAGCGACGGCTCGAGCGTGTCGACCGTGTCGAAGATGTGCTCCTTGTCCTCCTGGAGGTCCTTGTTGTAGGTGAGGGGAAGGGCGTGGATGACGCCATGCAGGGCCGCGAGGTGGGACACCACGCGGGGCGCCTTTCCCCGCAGCAGCTCGGCCGCGTCGGGGTTCTTCTTCTGGGGCATGATCGAGGAGCCCGAGCTCCACGCGTCGGGCAGCTCGCAGAAGCCGAACTCCGTGCTCGACCAGATCACGAGCTCGGCGCCCAGCCGCGAGAGATGGGTCGCGCAGGTGGCGGCGGCGGCGAGGTAGTCGAGCACGAAATCCCGCCCGGAGACGGCGTCGATCGAGTTCGGGGCCACCTCCCGGAAGCCCAGCTCCTGCGCCACCCCGCGACGGTCGATCGGGAAGTTGACGCCCGCGAGCGCGCCCGCTCCCAGCGGCAGCCGGCCGGACTCCCACTCGGCGAATGCGAAACGGGAGCGGTCCCGGGACAGCATCCAGAAGTAGGCGAGCAGGTGGTGAGAGAGATACACGGGCTGGGCCCGCTGCAGGTGGGTGTACCCCGGCATCGGCCAGTCGAGGTGCTCCTCGGCGCGCTCGAGCAGTGCCCGCATCACCCTGACCACGGCCGACCCGGCGGCCGCGGAGCGCTCCCTGGTGTACATCGCCAGGTCCGTCACCACCTGGTCGTTTCGAGAACGGGCGGTGTGCAGCCGTCCCCCGGGGGCGCCGACTAGCTCCGTGAGCCTCCGCTCGATCGCCATGTGGATGTCCTCGTCATCGGCCTCGAACTGGAAGCGCCCCTCCTCCAGCTCCCCGGCGACGGCGTCGAGCCCGGCGAGCAGGGCGTCGCGATCCTCACCGGAGATGATCCCCTCGGCGGCAAGCATCTTCGCGTGCGCTCGTGACTGGGCGACGTCCTGGGGCCACAGCCGCCGGTCGAAGCCGAGGGAGCTGTTCAGGCGGGCGAAGTCGGGGTCCTGGGGTTCGC
>DATFZP010000267.1:0-4143 GCA_035314405.1 Solirubrobacteraceae bacterium
GTCTGGGAGAGGTCGAGCATCTCGACCCGGGCGAGGGCCTTGCGTTTGCGCTCGGCCGCCTGCTCGCGCAGCTGTTCGTTGACCTCCTCCTCGGACATCCCTTCGAACTGGCGGTAGTAGTCGAGCAGACCCACGGTAGGCCTCGTTCTAGCAGGGCAAGGTTGCGGAGGGGTTGGCTCGAGAGGCCGCGGCCCGTCGGGCTCTCACGCGCCTCCGCGGGCGGAGAAGCTGCTCGAGCCGGGCCCGTGGATGACGAGGAACCAGAACGCGAAGATCAGCCCGCAGACGACGGCCGTGGCCGCGAAGATCCTCCCCAGGGCACCCGTTCGCTGGTCGTGGCCGGCGGCCCGTCGGACGAGGATCCAGGCGTTGTCCAGCCGTCTCATGACGGCGAGCGCGCCGAACAGCAGCGCGAACAGCGCCGCGAACGCCACGAGGATGCCCACGCTCACGCTCCCGGAGAGGTAGTCGGCCTGCGACCCGAGCCACAGGCAGGCCAGCGGGATCGGCCCCCAGCACAGCAGGCACATGAACGTGATCCCGGCGAGCAGCAGCCCGGCCAGTGACCCGTCGAGGCGCTGACGGCGCTGGTCGCCCCGCTCGGGCAGCGTGCGGTAGCGGACGGGTGCCGTGCCGGGACGGCGACCGACGAACAGCCCGCCGTTGTCAGAGGGGTCGCTGCGCATAGTCACCCATCTTCGCAGGTGACCGGCGTAACGGGCGCCTCAACCCGCGTAGAGGGTGTCGAACAGCTCTGAGTATTTCTCGTTTACGACGTTTCTCTTGACCTTCAGCGTGGGCGTGAGCTCGCCGGTCACCTGGGAGAGGTCGTGGTCGAGGATCACGAACTTCTTCACCCGCTCGACCTGGGCGTATTTCTCATTCGCCCGGTCGATCTCCTCCTGGATCAGGGCCTGGACCGACGGGTCTGCGGCGAGCGAGGGGATGTCCTCGGGGAGACCGTGCTCGCGGGCGTAGACCGCCATCTCCTCCTCGTCGAGCGTGATCAGCATGACGGGGTAGGGGCGCTGGTCCCCGTGCATCACGGCCTGGGAGATCCACCGGCACTGCTTGAGGTCGTTCTCGATGTTCGCCGGTGTGAGGTTCTTGCCGCCGGCGGTGATGATGATGTCCTTCTTGCGCCCCGTGATCGACAGGTAGCCGTCCTCGTCGATCGACCCGAGGTCGCCGGTGTGAAGCCATCCGTCCTCGATCGCCCCGAAGCTCGTGGACGCCTGGTTGTGGTAGCCGTGGAAGATGTTCGCGCCTTTGATCAGGATCTCCCCGTCGTCGGCGATCCTCAGCTCGACACCCGGAAGCGCCCGCCCGACCGTCCCGTAGCGGTGGTTCTCGATGGTCGAGAAGGTCGCGGCGGTGGCCGTCTCGGTCATGCCGTAGCCCTCCAGCACGGGAACGCCACAGGCGAGGAAGAATTCGAGGATCTCCCTGGCGATCGGCGCCGCCCCGCTGGTGGCCTGGCGGATGTTCCCGCCGAAGATGGCTCGCACGTTTTTGAAGAGCTCCTCGTCGGCCTGCTCGAACGGGATCCTCAGCTCCTCCGGCACCTCTTCCCCGCGGTTCATCATTTCCCTGACCTTGACCCCCAGCGCGATCGCCTCTTCGGCCTGCCGGCGCTCCTCGGGGGGCTTGGCCTCGATCGCGCCGTGGGCGAGCGTGTAGATCTTCTCGAACACCCGCGGCACCGACGGCAGGTAGGTCGGGCGCACCTCCATCAGCTCCGGGACGATCTGCTTGGTGTCCCCCCCGAAGTAGGCGAGGGTGCCGCCGAGGTCGAACGTCAGGAGCTGGATCAGCAGGGCGTAGGAGTGGGCGAGGGGGAGGTAGAGGTACACGACCTCATCGCTGACGACCCCTCCGCCCTGCCGGACCATCTCGATGATCGAGCGGTAGTTGCCGTGGGTGAGCACGCAGCCCTTCGGTGGACCGGTCGTTCCGGAGGTGTAGATGAACGTGAAGGGATCTTCGGGCCCGACGGCCGCCCGGCGGGCTTCCAGCTGCTCGACCGGCCCTCCCCGTCCGCGCTCGCGAACCTGCTCGAGGGGGATCGCCCCGAGCGCCCCGGCACCCGCTCCCGCGGAGCCGTTCTGCCCGGAGTTCGCCACCGGCGGGTCCATCACCACGATCGTGCGCACGTCGGGGATCTGCTCGCGGATCGCGGCGATCTTCTCGAGCTGCTCCTCGTCCTCGCAGACGATCGCGCCGGCGCCCGAGTCGGAGATCACCCACAGGCACTCCTCGGGGGAGTTCGTCTGGTAGATCGGTACCACCACGGCCCCCGCGGAGGTGGCGGCCATGTCGACGTAGGACCACTCCGGGCGGGTGTTGGCGAGGATGCAGATGCGCTCACCCGGCTGCAGGCCGAGGTCCATCAGCCCGAGGGCGATCTCCTGGACGATCTCCGCGAGCTGCGAGTAGCTCACGTCGTGCCACTCGCCGTCCCGCTTGTAGCGGACGGCGATCCGCTCCCCGTACTCCGCGGCGGCTAGCGGGATCAGGTCGGCGATCGTCTTCGACCCCGTCGTCGACGCCGTGGCAGTGGCCTCCATCAGGTCTCCCTCCTCGAGAAGAATTGAGCAGTGATCTTAGACCCTCTCGGCCCGTTTGGGCCTGGCGAGAATCACACGGGATTGGGCACGTCGAGGAACACGTGATCGAGGCCGAAGCGATCGGCCAGATGCTCACCGAGCCTGCGCACGCCGAACGTCTCGGTGGCGTAGTGACCGGCGGCGATCACATTCATCCCCAGCTCGCGGGCGAGAGCCATCGTCCGCTCCTCCACCTCGCCGGTCATGAGCGCGTCCGCCCCCGCGGCGGCGGCCTCCTCGAGGTGATCGCCACCGGCCCCGGAGACGACCGCGATCCTGCGCACCCGCTCGACCCCGGCCTCGAACGCAAGCGGCTCCCTTGCGGTCACCTCGCCCGCCCGAGCGATCAGCTCCTGCACCGTCAGCCCGCTCCCGGGCAGCACCGCGAGGAAGCCGATCGCCCGCCCCCGATGCACGGCGAACGGCGTCAGCTCCACGCCGCCGAGGAGTGAGGCCAGAAGGGCGTTGTTGCCGAGCCCGGGGTGGGCGTCGAGCGGGAGGTGGTAGGCGGCGAGCGCGATGTCCGCGTCGAAGAGGATCTGCAGGCGGCGCTTGAGGACCGGGCCGACAGCGGCCGTCCCCCCGCCCCAGAACAGCCCGTGGTGGACGATCAGGAGGTCCACCCCCTCGGCGGCGGCGAGCTCGAACAGCTCGGCGTGCGCCGAGACCCCCGTGGCGATCCTGTCCACCTGTCGGGGTCCGGGGACCTGCAGGCCGTTGACGCAGTAGTCCTCGAAGCCCGACGGTTCGAGCAGACGATCGATCTCAGCGAGCAGCTCGGTGATGGCCACGGCCACCGGGCGACGATACCGGCACGGGCGGTGTGGGATACTGCCGGCTGCGTCGGGGCGTGGCGCAGCCTGGTAGCGCGCACCGTTCGGGTCGGTGAGGTCCCCGGTTCGAATCCGGGCGCCCCGATTGAGGTCTCGTTGGATGCTGGGGTGGGCTGGGGGCGTCCCTAGCTCCGGGATTCGGCTTTGTGATGCCAATGTCCCCGTCGCAGGGCTTGAAGAGGCGGGTCGCGGCGGTAGCCCGCCCGGCCGGGCTACCGCACACGGGGCCGCACACGACGCCATCGTCGACCGCACACGGCCCGCTTACGCTCGGCACGGCCGCTACGTCGGAGCTGAGGACAAAGGCCAGCGGGCGCGAGGGAGCCGGCCATTTCCTCTCTGAGGATCGCCAGTCAAGGCCTGCCCCTCGGTCTCCGGTTTCGCAGTAGACAGGCGCGCTAGCACGGCATAGGGTCTAACGGTCATCGGCTACACCAGAGGAGGCCATCGTGCCCCGCCCTAGCAAGTCCCGAGCGACGGACCTCATGGCCGACCCGTCACTCCTTCTTACGGAGGCAGGACTGACCTGGGTCCAAGATCCAGCGGTTCGCCGCCGCATTGTGATCCCGGCGACCTTCGCACGTTGGTTGACCGGAGAAACCGAGCTGGACCCGACATTCCTCGCGGCACCCGCCGACATCCAAGCCGTCCCCGACCGACGAGGGCAGATAGCGGAGTACTTGGGCGACTTCAGGGTCTTTCCA
>DATFZP010000268.1:0-4178 GCA_035314405.1 Solirubrobacteraceae bacterium
CGAGCGCCTGCAGCGAGGCGACCTCGCGCAGGTAGCGGCGGCGATCGCTGAGGATCGTCAGGCCCTGTCGGACGCGCGCCCAGAAGGCCTGGACGCGCGGGGAGAGCAGGGCGAACGCCGTCAGCCCGAGAACTGCCAGGAGCGTGATCAGGAACAGGGTCAGGTCGAAGTGCTCCGCCAGGTAGGAGATGTCGAAGGAGCTGAGTTTCGAGAAGTCCGGTGGCTTCGGGAACACCCCCTGCGTGAACGCGAAGATCAGCACGAAGATGCCGACGGCGACGTCGAAGATCGACTCGACGAAGAACGCGGCGCCCACTGTCGGGTACCTCGATCCGGGAATCGAGGAGCGGGTGAGGAACAGCTTGATGATGTCGCCGCCGCGTGCCGGGACGAGGTTGTTGAAGCCGACCGCGGCGAAGTACGCCCCCCAGATCCGTCGAAACTGGAAGTAGACGCTTGGATAGGCCGCCCGCAGGCTGTTGAAGAACGCGCGTGAGCGCAGCGTCAGGTTGAGGCCGAAGAACAGCAGGCCCAGCAGCAGGGCGGGCCAGTGCACGGCCGCGATGTCGGTGAAGAACTGACCGACCGCGTCGAAGAACGACGCGAGGCTGTCACCGATGGAAGTCGATGCGAGCGGGAGGATCACTGCCTGCAAGCGTACGGTCCCCGGGGCCGGGCGTCGGCGCGAGGGACGCCCGGCGCACCAGGCTGGCCCACGGCCGGGCCGGCGTGTGCGATAGAACAGATCCGATGGCGGCGCGCTCCAGCTCCACGAAAGGCCTCACGGTCGCCGTCACGGGACCGACCGGCGAGATCGGACGGGCGGCCGTCGAGGCGCTCGACCGGGCGCCCGAGGTCAAGCGGATCGTGGGCATGGCCCGCAGGCCCTTCGACGCGCGCGGCAGCGGGCTGCGCAAGCTCAGCTACCGGCGCGGCGATGTCCTCGACGCGCTCGCCGTGCGGGATCTCGTGGCGGGAGCCGACGCGGTGGTCCACCTCGCGTTCATGATCATGGGCGGGGCCGCGGAGAGCCGGCGGGTGAACCTGGAGGGTTCGCGCAACGTGTTCGAGGCGGCGGTCGCGGCGGACGTGCCGCGGCTCGTGTACACGTCCTCGGTCGCCGCGTACGGCTTCCATCGCGACAACCCGCAGCCGCTGACCGAGGACGTGCCGGCACGGGGGTCCGAGTATCACTACTACTCCGCCCAGAAGGCCGAGGTCGAGCGGATGCTGGCCCGCGCCGTCGCGGGCAGCGGGACCGCCAGCTACGTCCTGCGCCCGTGCATCGTCGCCGGCCCGTCCGCGCCGCTTCTGATCGACAGCCTCCCCTACACGCAGCTCTCCGAGCGCCTCCCGGGTCCCGTCGCCTCGTTGCTCGACGGCGTGCCGATCCTCAGGCCCGTGCTGCCCGACCCCGGGGTGCCGTTCCAGCTCGTCCACCACGACGACGTGGCGAAAGCGATGCGTGCGGCGGTCATCGGCCGGGGATCCCCCGGCGTCTACAACCTCGCCGGGAGCGGCCGCATGACCGTCGCCCAGCTTGCGGCCGAGCTGGGCTGGTACTCGATCCCGATGCCTGAGCTCGCCGTCGACGCGGTCGCCGAGATGGTCGGACGGCTCGGCTTCCTGCCGGCGCAGGCGCAGTGGATCGCAGCCTTCCGGGAGCCCGTGATCATGAGCACGAGCAAGGCCCGACACGAGCTGCACTGGCGCCCGGAGCACGGAGCCCTGCAGACGCTGAGGGAAACGATCACCGCGGCCCGCATGGACCGCCTGATCCGCTAGAAACAGCTCCGCCGATGACAGCCGCCGTCAACCAGGACCCCTCGGCTCCGCTCGAGCCCGCCGGGCACGAGGGACGCTCTAGCACTCCGGATCCCGGGGCGCCGCAGCGGCGGGTGGCGATCGTGACCGACAGCACCCCCTACCTCCCCGCCGCCCTCGTGGAGCGGTGGGAGATCCGGCAGGTAGATCTGTACGTCGGCTGGGAGGGAGAGCTGCGGGCAGAGTCCGACTACCGGGACCTCGATGCCTTCTACTCCCGGCTGCACTCCTCACCGCAGCTGCCGAGCACCTCCCAGCCGTCCGTGGGCGACTTTCTCTCCGTGTATCGGCCGCTCGTGAGCGCCGGCCGGGACGTCGCGTCGATCCACATCGCGGAGGGGCTGTCCGGCACGTGCGCGAGCGCGAGGGAGGCCGCCCGGACCCTCATCGAGGAGGGCCACCCGGGCAGGATCGAGGTGCACGACAGCCAGACGGGGGCCGGCGGCCTGGGTTGTCTGGTGCTGACGGCGGCCGGCTTCGCCGAGCACGGCGAATCGCTGGACTCGACGCTTCGGGCGGTGAGAAGGGCCCGGGAGAGCCTCGACATCTGGTTCTGCCTCGACACCCTGGAGTACCTGCGCCGGGGAGGGCGGATCGGGGCTGCCCAGGCGGCGGTGGGAAGCGCCCTGAAGATCAAGCCGATCCTCACCTTCGGCACGGAGATCGCTCCCGCCGGACGGGTGCGCACGCACCGCAGGGCGATCGAGAGGATGGTGGCCTACCTGCACGAGCTCCACGACAGGGGTGCCACCGACTGGATCGTCCAGCACGCCCAGTCCCCCGCCGACGCGGAGCACCTGGTCGCGGCCGGCGTCGCCGTGTTCGGCAGCGATCCCCTGTTCTGCACGGAGGTTGGGCCGGTGCTCGGCGCCCATCTCGGGGCGGGGGTGCTCGTCGGGGGGATGACGAGGCCGCCGTTCGCCGACGGGCAGAGGGACGGCGCCTAGACCGACGCCCCTGCTGCGCCCGCCCCTACCCGTGCAGGATCGGACCGCTTTCAACCGCTTCGAAGGCGGACCCGGGAACGGTCTTCAGCTCGTTGAGGTCTTCTTCATCCCAATGGGAGCTGGGTGCCCCGGTGATGAACCAGGGGGACCCGTTGTCGGCGACGATCAGCCCGTAGCGCTTGAGCGCTTCGAGGACGATCAGCGCCTGGCCGTGGTAGGGGGAGAGGTCGAAGCTCGCGCTCAGGCGCAGTCGCAGACCCATCGGGGGCAGGTTGGGGTCGGAGCTCGTGGAGGCGAAGTGGGTCGCCGGGTGGATGTAGCCGCGCTGGGTGACCCTCACGGTCACACGCAGGGCGTGGTCGATCTGCCCGCGGTTCACCTCCGGGTAGCGGACGAGCAGCGGGAAGATCGGCAGGCCGGCGGCGTCGGCGGATGTCCAGCCGTCCGGGCACAGAGCGTTGCTGCGGAGGTTGAACACCGCCCCCGAGCCGGCTTCCCAGCCTCCGCCGTGCATGTGGGCGTGGTACATCTCGAACAGCCTGCAGGTCCTCTTCTGGAGGACGAGCACGTGATCGTCCCCTTCTTCTCCGTGGCCCTCGATCGGGGCGTGGGGCGGGATCGGATAGGGCCCGGGGTTCGATTCTTCGGGGTATTCCGTGAAGTCGATCGGCACCCTCGGCTGCGTCCTGGGGACGATCGCATAGGGGATGCCGTACGTGAGGTTTTTCCCGAAGTCGGCGTGCAGGTGTTCACCAGCCCCGATCGACGCGATGTAGGCGGCCGATCGGGGGTTGACCGGCGCGTGCGCGATTTCTTGATTGAGCGGGTTGTTCGCCGGCAGGATCGGGCATCCGGCTTCGATCGGCGGTGGGCCCGCCGTCTGGCGACGCACGGAGGAGGAGGAGGAGGAGGAGGAGGAGGAGGAGGAGCCGGACGCCACGCACACGAGCATGACGGCCGCGGCGAGCACCGCGGCCGACAGGCGGGCAGCCTCGCGCATCCGCGACCGCGCGTCTGCGAGGCATCTCGGTCGGCCCCACGGCACCCGGCCGATGCTAGATGAGCACCCCACCGGCGGCGCCACCCGCTGGCCGGATGTTGGGTGGCTCAGGCCGGGCTCCCGATCCCCGCCAGAGCCTTCAAGACGAGCTCGTCGTGCTGGGCAGGCTTGACCTTGCGCAGGACCTCGACGACCCGCCCCTCGGAGTCGAGCACGAAGGTGGTCCGCTCGTTGCCGAAATACGTGCGGCCGTACATCGACTTCTGCACCCACACGCCGTAGCGGTCCTCGACCTGCACGCCGCTGCCCCTACCCCGCCCCTCCGTTCGCCCGAGTGCGAGCACACGGTCTCCGAGGTCGCGGTACTCCTCGATAATCGCGCCTGTTGTAGTCATCTATCGCTCGCT
>DATFZP010000269.1:0-2025 GCA_035314405.1 Solirubrobacteraceae bacterium
AAAGGCGTCCGTCGGTGTGCCCTCACGAGTCTCCAGCGTGCCTTCGCGGGGCGTGGCCCCCTCTGCGACTACCACGATCGAGAAGCTGCGACCGCGCTCGTGGCGGTGCCGTAGACGAGCGCACACCTCATCAATGTCAAACGGCCGCTCGGGGACGAGGATTGCGTCGGCGCCGGCGGCGATGCCCGCATGCGTGGCGATCCAGCCGGCGTGGCGGCCCATCACCTCGACCACCATCACGCGGTCGTGGGACTCCGCCGTCGTGTGCAGCCGGTCGATCGCGTCGGTCACGATCTGCACGGCGGTCTGGAAGCCGAACGTCACGTCGGTCCCCCCGATGTCGTTGTCGATCGTCTTCGGCACCCCGACGACGGGGATCCCCTCGCGGTGCAGCCGCAGCGCCACGCCGAGGGTGTCCTCACCGCCGATCGGGATCAGGGCGTCCACTCCCCGGCTCTCCATCGTCTGGGCGACGATCGCCGTGCCGTCCCGCCCGTCGGCGTAGGGGTTGGTGCGGGACGTGCCGAGGATCGTGCCCCCGCGGGGGAGGATCCCGGCGGTGCTTTCGAGCGTCAGCTCCATGGCGTCGTCGCTCAGCAGGCCCGCCCAGCCGTGGCGGAAGCCGACGATCGTGTGCTCGCCTTCGGCGAGCCCCCTCCGGACGGCGGCACGGATCACGCCGTTGAGGCCCGGGCAGTCGCCGCCCCCGGTCAGCAGGCCGATTCGCGCCATCGGGGCGACCTCCTAGATCCCCTGCCCGGGGAGGAACTCGTTGGTGAACGGCGGCAGCCCCGTGTCGGGGTCGTGGGCCAGCAGCCGGTGGGCGTACATCCAGCTCGCGAAGCTCGCCCACGATGCCGGTTCCTGCCAGCCGAAGGGCTTCGTCGGGTCCGCCGGCACCGCCGCGGGCAGGGTCTGCCTGATCGATTCCAGCTGCAGCTTCGGTTCGAGCGACGGGTTGGCGCGGGTCAGCACCGCCGCCGCCGCCGAGGGATCGGCGCGCACCTCGTGCTCGCCCCTTGTCAGCGCCTGCAGGAAGGCGCGGATGCTCTCCCCGTCGGTGTGGGCCTCGTCTTCACGGACGACGAGGATCAGCTCGTCGTAGCCAGGCACCCCGGCCCGGTCGATGGGGATCACTGTCGGGTCTCGATGCATCAGCCGCAGCTCGATCGCCTCATAGTTCCAGAAGCCGCCGAGGGTCGCGGCGACCTGCCGGGAGATCATCGCGGGGATCAGGTTGAAGCCGACGTTGGCTTCCTTGACCGACGAGGGGGCAACGCCGGCGTGGATCAGCGCAGTCTGCAGCTCGGCCGCCTGGTAGGGGATGCCGGCCGTGCCCACGCGCCTGCCGGACAGGTCGGCCACGCTCGTGACGTGGCTCCCGGGCAGGGCGATGATCGACGTCAGGGGCCGCTGCACGAGCGCCCCCACCGACACCAGCCGCAGGCCCTGGTCGCGCGCCAGCAGGAGCTCGGGCTCGTAGGAGATCGCCATGTCGACCTTGCCGGCGGCGAGCAGCTTGAGCGGTTCGGCCGGTTCGGCCGGCGCCTGCAGCTGCACGTCGAGGCCGGCGGCGCGGAAGTCGCCGTGGTCGATCGCCGAGTAGAGAGCCGCATGGTCGGCGTTGGGGAAGAAGTCGAGCAACACCGTGAACGGCGTGGCGGTGGCGGCCGAGAGTGTGTCCTGCTTGGTCCCGCACGCAGCCAGCCCCACCGCACAGGCGAGCGCGGCGGCGATGAGGGGCAGCTTCCGGCGGCCCGCGACGCTCATCGGTGCTCCCCTGTGTCGGCGAACCTCCACGGGGCGAGCCTGCGCTCGGCGAGGGCGAGCGCGTAGAAACAGGCGACCGCGAACGCGAACAGCACGACCGTGCCGGCGTAGGCGCGCGAGGTCTGGAAGTTCACGTCGGTGATGATCTCCCGTCCCAGCCCGGGGTAGGCCCCCGTGGTGGGCGTGCTGGTCTCGGCGATGAAGGCTCCGATGACCCCCACCGCGAGCGCGATCCGCGCCCCGCTGATGGCCGCC
>DATFZP010000270.1:0-13602 GCA_035314405.1 Solirubrobacteraceae bacterium
TGGCGCTCGAGATCATGCACAGGACCACAAACGCACCTGTCGCCTCCAGGGCGATCTGGGGGCGAGCCAGCCAGCCGGCGGCACACGGAGCGGCGAACACGAGGATGTTCTTGCTCCATTGCCGAGGCCTGCTTGCCCGCAGCATCACGCGCTTCGAGATGCCGGCAGGGCGGCGGAGCTGCGCGACGGGTTCGATCCGACCAGGCGCCGAGACGTCGCGGAGCACCCTCGCAGGGGTCGGGTGGTTCTCGGCTAGTGCCTCGAGGGGAGCTATGACAGACCTCCAGTGATTCAGTGAAAACCACGGACCGTGGCTACAGGCAGGCGACGCAAGGATTCCACACGCAAGAGGTTTTTCCCTCCTAAAGGAGACCCCCGGGTGTGAGAGTTCTCTCAGTGAGAGTTCGCCCACGATCGACGAGGTGGAGCCGCCTCCGCCTGAGCTCTGTCTACAGTCTGGCCATGAGGTCGGGTGAAGCCGCGAACGGTCGCATCGCGCCCGCACCCCGCCGCCGCGGTCGTTCGGACGTGTCGCCCTCGCTGCGCCTGCGACGGATCGCGCTCGTCGCAGCGCTCGTCGCCCTGACCCCCGTCGCCTTCTCCTACTGGCGGGCCATGAGCCAACCGTCCAACACGAGCCTCGGCGTGCGGACCGTCGAGTGGCTCCGCGACAACGGCGCTGCCGGGCTGGTGGCGCGGGTGGAGTCCTTCTACTACACGCTGACGGCGCCCGCGAAGGGCGGCCCCACGCTCGCGGCCGTGCCGAAGGTCGGCTATGCCGGAGGCAGCCCCGTCCAACGGCCACTCGCCAGCGAAGCCGTTCCCGCCGCCGTCGCCCCCATGATCCACCCGGGCCTCCCCGGAGAGGGCGTGTGGCACGCCACCCGCCCGAGCCTCAGCTCTGAACCGCCCGTTCTCGTCACGACGGTGCGCGATCAGCCGGAATACCCCCGGGTCGTGGCTGGACTGGCCTGGATCGACACGAACCGCACGACCCTCGCGCTCAACCCGGGACGACTCGAGCCCTCGGTGGAACTACCCCGGGGATCGATGGACGTGCCCACGGCCGAGCGGCCGCAGCTGCTGGCCACGTTCAACAGCGGCTTCAAGCTGAGCGACTCTCACGGCGGCTTCGCGGTGAACGGGCACACGTATGCCCCGATGAGCGACGGCCAGGGCACCCTCGTCGGCTACACCAACGGGCGTGTCGATGTTCTCGACTGGCGCTACGGAGCGAGAGTCCCACCCGGTGTCGCGTTCGCCCGCCAGAACCTTCCGCTGATCGTCGAAGAAGGAAAACCGAACCCGAACATCGCCAACGACGCTGAATGGGGCGCCACAGTCGGCAACGCGGTGCTGGTGTGGCGCTCGGCCATCGGCGTGGACCGGCATGGCAACCTCATCTACGCCGCCGGGGGAGACCAGACGGTGGGCAGCCTCGCCAACGTGTTGATACACGCGGGGGCCATCCGGGCGATGGAGCTCG
Organism: Solirubrobacteraceae bacterium; assembly: GCA_035314405.1. Lineage (GTDB taxonomy): Bacteria > Actinomycetota > Thermoleophilia > Solirubrobacterales > Solirubrobacteraceae > Palsa-744. The sequence goes on from DATFZP010000270.1 coordinate 1,487, forward strand.
ACATCAACTCCTATTGGGTCACCTTCATCAGCTACGGCGCTCCTGGCGCCGAAGACCCCAACAAGCTGCTCGAAGGCATGGAACGTCCCTCCACCCGCTATCTGGAACCGGACGATCGCGACTTCTTCGCCGTGTATTCCCACTGACGCAGGCGGCTCTGCGTGCCCTGGCCGCGCGGGCGTCACGACAGCGAGGCGAGGCGTCCGGCGGGCGGACGCCGGGTCATCCCCCCGCCAGCTCGAGCATCAGCGCGGTGGCCGGAGCGGCCGCCGCCGTGAGGACCCCGACCAGCGCCAGGCGCCTGGTGCCCCTGCCGCGACGCGGCTGGGGCCGTTGAGGAGAGATCTCACGCGAGGAGATCTCAAGCGAGCGTCCAGGTGCGTCTGCATACGACGCTCTGGCCTGCTCGAGGCGACGCCCCGTCAGCGCGATGTGCGGCAGCTCCCGCGAGAGAGCACGGGTCGTCTCCGGCGCTGCCAGACCCGCCGCACGATGGCGCAGCCACGTCATCGAGTCAGGCTGGGGGCAGGCGGCTCGCCACCCCGCGAGCGTCCGCTCGAGCTCGTGTCGATCGCGAGCCCTGCCGAGCACCTCGACTTCGCCCGTCCCGTCCGCTGCCGGCCCGAGACGGACGGCGTAGAGCTCTCCGGTGTCACTCACCCACGCGGCGCGATACATCGGGCCGTGCACTCCGGTCCGCCACCACAGCCCGAGGTCACGCTCACGAGAGGCGATCCGGCGGGGGTCTGCGAGGTAGAAGTTGCTCAGCGATCGGTAATGGCCATTGCGGTCTGAGCGGTCGGCGTCTGGCGTTGTCATGTTGCTACCTCCTGCAAGCTCGTCGGAACAGATCGGACTCTGAGTGTCGGACGGTCACGTAAAGCACATGTCAGAGCGTCGTAAGAATCTGATGATCACTGCCGCTAAGCACTTTCTCACCGGTGTGATGTCCCCTGAGGCTCATACTTGGGCCTGGAAAACAGTGAGATGAGAGGCTTGGCGAAAGTGCTTGGAAGAGAGGCGATTGGCCTTGCACCGGGTGCGAGATGGCCGTGTGGCGGTGCCGCCGGGGCCGGCAGCCAGTCAGAGGGGCTCTACGCGGAAGTGCGCGACATGCTGCAGGAGGCCCTCGAGGGCGAGCTGGGCGGGACGCCGGAATCCCGAGGGCCCGTGCCGGGCGGGCGGGACCCCTCCGCATCCCCCTCTCCCGGCACGCCCGCCTAGCGACGTCCCAGCCCCGGCCGGTTCAGCGTCATTCACCTTTTTGGAGGTCACACGGCCCTGTGGCGGAAGCGCTCACGGGCAGAGGAGCTCGACGGCGTGTGTGCGGATAGGATCGATCAATGGTCAGTCCCCGCATCCATGAGGTGAGGCCCTGATGACGGCGCCCGCGGCTCCTCCGTCGCCCGGATCGAGCGCCGCGATGCTCGAGACGCTGACCGACCAGGCCTCCGAGCTGGCTCGGGAGCTCGCGCCGGTGACCGAGCGCGAGCGGGCCCTCCCGCAGCCGCTGCTCGACGCGCTCGCCGCGACGGGACTGCTGCGGGCGTGCGCGCCGGCGACGCTCGGGGCGCTGGAGGCCTCGCCCGCTGTGGTGCTGAGCGGCGCAGAGAGGATCGCCCGCGGCGATGCCTCGGCCGGCTGGTGCGTCTCCATCGCGGCAACGAGCAGCCTGCTCTCGGCGTACCTTCCCGAGCGGGGGGCGGCGGAGATCTTCGGGGACGCCCGCTCCGTGGCGGCGGGTGTGTGGGCTCCTCGAGGCAGGGCGGTGACGGTCGACGGCGGCGTCCGGGTCTCGGGGAGGTGGTCTTTCTGCAGTGGGATATCCCACTCCTCCTGGCTGTTCGCGGGATGCGTGCTCGACGGGGCCGACACCGGCGACGGTGCCCCCGTCATCCGCGTGGCCGCCCTGCCGACGAGCGAGCTCGAGATCCTCGACACGTGGCGCACGAGCGGGCTGCGGGGGACCGGCAGCCACGACGCCCTCGCCGAGGACCTGTTCGTCCCCGATCATCACATGCTGTCCCTGCTCGGCGGCGCTCCGCGGATCGACGCGCCCCTGTACCGCTTTCCCCCCTTCGGGTTCTTCGCGCTGTCGATCGCCGCCGCGGCGCTGGGCAATGCGCGGGGCGCCATCGAGGATCTGACGGAGCTGGCGAGCGGAAAGGTCGCCGAAGGATCGACCCGGGTGCTGGCGGAGCGTCCCGCGACCCAGGCGCGGGTGGGGGAGGCCGAGGCCGCGCTGCGGGCGGCACGAGCGCTCTACTACGAGGCGATCGGAGAGGCCTGGAACGCCGCGCAGGACGGCGCCGTCCCGGTCTCCGAGCCGCTGCGGCTCGGCCTGCGTCTGGCAGCCACACATGCGGTCCGCACAGCCGCCGAGGTGGCCCGGTCGATGTACGACCTCGGCGGCGGGACCGCGATCTACGAGGACTCCCCGTTGCAGCGACGCTTTCGCGACGCCCATGCCGCCACCGCGCACTTCCAGGTCAACCCGGCGACCTGGGAGCTGGCGGGCCGCATCCTGCTCGATCTGCCTGCCCGGACGGCACAGCTTTGACGCCCGATCGGGCCCATCCCCCGGAGAGCCTGCAGGTGGTGACGCCATTCTGGCTCGACAGGCCCGACGGGGAGGCTGTGGACATCGCGGTCGCCGCCCGGAGCGCCGGTTACGACACGATGTGGATCGGCGAGACGGCGACGTTCGACGCGTTCGCGCTGGCCACGGCTGTCGGCCTGCGGGCACCCGGGCTCGCCCTGAAGATCGGCCCTCTGGCGGTGGGCGTTCGCAGCCCCGTCGCTCTGGCGCTCGGGCTCTCGTCGGTCGCGACCCTCACCGGAGCGAGCGCCGACCTCGTGCTGGGCGCCTCCAGCCCCCAGATCGTCAGCGGCTGGCACGACCGCCCCTGGGCCGCGGTCGCCCCCCGGGCGCTCGAGACAGTGCAAGCGGTCCGCTCGATCCTCGCCGGCGAGAGGGCGGCATTCGACGGCCGCCACGTGCGCGTCCACGGCTTCCGTCTCAAACACCCCCTCCCCGATGCCAGGGTCTCGCTCGCGGCGTTCGGCCCGAGGATGACGCGGGTGGCGGCTCTCAGCGCCGATGAGGTCGTGCTCAACCTGATCACGCCCGACCGCGTCGCCGAGGTCCGCAGGACGATCGACTCCGAGGCTCGCGCACACGGCCGCCCGCCGCCGCAGCTCGCGGTGTGGTTGGCTGTCGCCCTGGATCCAGGCCCCTCGACCCTTGCGCAGCTGGCCGCACAGATCGCCGTCTATCTCCGCCCTCCCGGCTATGGCGAGATGTTCACCGAGCTCGGCTTCGGGTCGCTCGTCGAGCGCGCTCGTGGCGGGACCAGGCACGATGTGCTCGCACGGGAGGTACCCGTCGGGCTGCTGCAGCAGGTCTGCGCTCTCGGCTCCAGCGATCAGATCCAGTCCCGCCTGGCCGCATATCGGGCGGCGGGCGCAAGCCACATCGGGCTCGTCCCCGCCACGGCCGAGGACCCAGCCGGACAGCGCGTCCTGTCGGCGTTGAGCCCCGCAGCCACGGCCGCCCACGCCGCGTGACGCCCATCGCCGCGTGACACCGCATCGCCGCGAGCGCTGTCACGTGCGCCCGGGCGACACCCGGCCTGCGGGTACTGGGCGTGCGAGCCCGAGGCTCGCGGGGCCACTGTCGACGGGCGCCCGCCGTCAGGGAACGGCTGCCGCTCTGCCGGCGGGTTCAGCGCCGGCGGATTCCACTCCGCCGGGGCCGGCTTCGCGGGAGGGTTCCACTCCGCCGGGACTGCTCGGGGCGCCGGCTTCGCCGCCGCCGAGACCGGAGGCGCCCCCTTCCCGTTCTCCGCTCCCACCCGATTCGGGAGAGGACCCGCCGCCCGCCTGGGACCCCTGCGAACCTTCCGGTCGGGCCGGGTCGCCTTCGCCGGACGTCGCCGAGACGCCGTTGCCGGATTCGATCTTGCGGATCGCCTGGAGCACGGTGTCGGAGGAGATTGCGAACCCGACGCCCGTGCTGCCCGGCTGAGAGCCTTCCACGGCGGCCGCGTCGCTCGCGATCTGGGAGTTCACGCCCACCACCTCGCCCGCGTCGTTCAGCAGGGGCCCGCCGGAGTTACCCGGATTCAGCGCGGCATCCGTCTGGATCGCCCCGGTGATCCGCGCCCCGTCGGGGGCAGCGATTTCGCGTCCGAGGGCCGACACTATCCCCCGGGTCAGCGACGAGCTCAGGCCGTAGGGGTTCCCGATCGCGTACACCTCGCTGCCGACCTGCAGCGAGCTCGAGCTCACGACGGCCAGCGGCTTCAGGCCGAGGCCGGCGGGATCGACGCGGATGAGCGCGAGGTCATCGTTGGCTTCTTCGCCCACGAGCGTCGCCGTGCGCGTGTCGCCCGATGCTCCGCTCGGCGACACGGTGATCCCCTCCGAGCCCGCTATCACGTGGTCGTTGGTGAGTATCAGTCCCTTGTCGTTGAGCACGATCCCGGTCCCGAGATCGCTCCCCCTGGCGGTGGTCGACTTGATGACCACCACCCCCTGGGCGTCACTCTGGTAGATCTGGCTGGCGCTGAGGCCCGAGGAGGCGACCTCCCGCTGCCCACCCCCCCTCGTAGGCGTCGAGTCGTTGGTCGCCGTCCCTGCGGCGGAGGAGTGCTCGACGGTCCCTCCCAGGAGGAGCAGGCCCACCGAGGCGACCACGGCGCCGAGCACCGCGGCGAGCGTCATCGCTACGAGCAATCGCCTCATGGGCCCTCCTGTGGTGCCGTCGGCATGGAGCCATCATGCGACGAGCTGGTAAGGGGATTCCAAAGGGCCGATAAGGGGAGGCGAAAACCCCTTCGCGTCCTACAGGCACGCGACCTATCAGCTGCCGGCGGAGCGCCCGGACGGGGCGTCTTTGAGATCCCCGTCGCCGGCGCCCGAGCCGGCCGTCGCGGCGGCCGGGGCACTCGATCCGGAGGGGTACCAGCCGGCGGCGGGGGTCACGGCCCTGGAGCGGCGCTGATACCACGCGGCGGCGGCGCCGGCCAGCGCGAGAACCCCCACGCCGGCGGCGGCCGCGCCCAGGGTGGTGGCCACCGCACCCCCGATCATGACCTTGGGGAGGAGGCGGCGGATGCGCCGCCGTGCGTAGAGGAGCCCCGCCGACATCGCGGTCGTGAGCAGGATCTCGTCGATCTGGCGATCGATCCACTTGGATGACATGCGGCGAGTCTAGCTCAGCTCCTCGCGCGATGGTCCCCGCCCGCCAGCCGACTCCCGCGTCGCCGAGGCGCTCGCGCTCCGGCGCGCAGGCAGCAGTCCGACGCGCCAGTAGTCTTCTCAGCCATGAAGTTCAGGATCACCCGTCATGCCGGTTACGCGGCGCCCGAGGATGCCCTCGAGCTGCTGTCGCAGCGGCTCGGTCCTCGCCGCAACCAGGTCTCGTTCAACATGGTGGGCACGGAGATCAGGGCCAGGTGGATGGACGAGACGTGGGACTCCAGGACGGTGGAGGAACGCGCCGAGATCGGCCGTCTGGAGATCTTGGAGATCCTCCGCGGCGTCTGTGAGCGGGCGCCGGGACTCGACATGAACTGGTTCGCGGTCAGCGCCCAGTCCTGAGGCGGCCTGGCGGTCGGCTCAGCCGGCTTTGATCAGGTCGGCCTTCGCCGCGGTGTACTCCTCGTCGGTCAGCGCGCCCCGGTCGCGCAGCGCGGCGAGCCGTTCGAGTTCGGCCGCCGTGGAGCCGCCCCCGGCCGGCGCCGCCGGGGCCGTCGCGGCGCGAGCCTGGCCGACTTTCGCTCCCAGGCCGTGGGCGTACTCTCGAAACGAGGTGCGCAGAGATTGGGGCTGGGCGTCCGGGAACTCCTCGGCGATCTGCCCGCGAAGCACGTGGGTGCCCACGAAGGAGAGGACGATGAAGAGCAGTATCCACCATGGGTTGCGGGTGGCCGCGATCGGATTCCAGATCAACAGCAGGACGAGCAGCCCGGCCGTGATCCAGTAGGCCAGCTCGGGACGTTCGCGGAAATGGGGCGCCAGGAAGCGACGTCCCGCCACGGCCCATCGCGACGGTCCGGCGAACCATGCTGAGACGATCACCGGGATCCCGATGATGATCGCCGCGTCGGCCACCTGGACGAGCAGCGACGTGGCGACCGAGTAGGCGTCGTTGGCGGCGGGTTCGATCGAAGCGTCGCTGGTGATCGCCGAGACGATCTGCCCCTGCCCGATCGCGCGACCGATGATCACGATCAGCCCTGCGAGGACGAGACTCGACCCGACCCACAGCAACGTTCGCCGCCGATGCCCGCGCGCCAGGAACATCGCGAGGGCGTACAGCGCGAGCACGATGATGGCCAGCCATATCGAAAGCGCATGGAGAGCTTTGGCGAGGTTCCGCACGAGGCCGAGCTGGCTCGAGCTCACGACCTTCAGGTTGGCCACCGAGGCCGGCAGTTTTTCGGCCAGGCTCGACGGCAGGCCGAGGCGGTCCGCCAGATCGGCCACGATCTGGCGCAGGTCGAGGGAGACAGTTCCCCCGTTGATCTTCACGCGGGAACCGCCGCCGTTGACGATCTTCACGAGCGTCTGATCGGCAGCGTGATTGGCGGTCTGCCACACGTGCTGGACGGTGGGGGTTTCGAGCGCTCGCTCCGCCCCCTGTTCGGCGAGGTTGTGCAGCGCGCCCGAGATCGGCCCCGCCAGCGGCGCGAGCTGGCTGGGCAATCCCGACTTCAGCTGAGCCGGCACGTTCACGTTCGCGTACAGCTGGTCGACGAGATAGCCCGACAGGGCGGTCCTGATCGTCTCCTTCTGCAGCAGCGCCGTGCTCGTCCTCGCCCAGTTCGTCGGGTTCAGGAGTTGGCGGTTCGCCCAGATCGCGAAGATCGCGAAGATCGCCAGGATCGTCGCGACGACGAGGATCACCCGCACCCAGATGCGGCGGGCGCGGCTGATCGGAGGCCGCTCGACGTTCACGGGGGGCCGGATCGGACTCGAAACCGGGGCGCCGGCAGCAGGCGACGGGGGCGCCGAGGACGCCGCCGAAGAGCCGCCGGAGCGAGCGGTCGGGTCGGCGTCCGGCGCGCCCTTATTCGCCGCGCTCCTGCTGGCGTCCTCAGCCACCGCTGAGAACCCGTGCGGCGATCAACGACTGTGCACCGGAGAAACCACCGCCGGAAGGTCGGAAGGCCCGCGAACACTCCACAGAGGCCGACCATACAACATCGAGGGGCGTCGAAACCTCCTAGGTGGTTCGGGCCATCGGCGCGACGGCCGTGTCCAGCGCGGAAGGATCGATGAAGAATTCCCTCGCGAGCGAGGCGATGAGACCAGCGAGCTCCGCGTGCTCCTCCGGCCGCCAGCACTCGAGCAGGTCCGCGAGCCGCTGCTCACCGGTCGCGCTCAGGCGCTCGAGCGCCGCGTGGCCGGCGGCGGTCAGCTGCATGCCCGAAGACGTGTCGTGAGAGGGGGCGATGAGCCCCCTCTGCAAGAGCTCGTCCTGCGCCCGGGTGAGGGTGATCAGCCTGACGTCCACGGCGCCGCTCAGCTGGGAGAGCCCCGGCGCGTCGTCTTCGCTCAGCCGGGCCAGCAGCCAGCAGGCGGCGGGGCTCAGCTCGACGCCGGCGCGGGCCGCCACTCGGGTCACGATCTCCGTGGCCCCCTGACGGCGCTCGAGTCGACCGATCTGGTTGACCACCTCGACGAGCGAGGCGCCGTCGCGGGGTGCGGCATAGGTGTCCGACAGGTCGCCCGTCGTGACGGTCTTTCGCAGCGGCAGCTCGCGGACGAACCACGAGAGCACGAACGCGGCCACCCCGATCGCTGCGGCGACCAGGAAGACGCTCGACAGTGCGCTGGTGAAGGCGTGCACGTAGCTCGCCCGCAGCTCGGGTGGCAGGCGGGTGAGCTGTTTCGGGTTCACCTCGCCGGTGCTCGCATGGGCCGCTGCGCTCGCCGGCAGGAACGTCTTCAGCTCGTCGGACAGGCGGTTGGAGAAGATCGCCCCGAGCACCGCCGTCCCAAGGCAGCCGCCCATCGATCGGAACAGCGTCGCACCCGAGGTCGCCACCCCCAGGTCGGAGTACTCGACCGCGTTCTGCACGGCGAGCACGAGGACCTGCATGACCATCCCGAGTCCGAGCCCGAGGACGAACATGAACGCGAAGATCGTCGTGCGACTGGATGTCGCGTCCAGGGTGGAGAGCAGATACAGCCCGAGCACCATCACCGCCGTGCCGGCGATCGGAAACGCCTTGTAGCGGCCGGTGGCCGTTATCACCTGCCCCGAAGCAATCGAGGTGATCAGCAGCCCGCCCATCAGTGGCAGCAGCTGAAGGCCCGACCCCGTCGGGCTGGCGCCGGTGACGACCTGGAGGAACAGGGGCAGGTAGGTCACCGCCCCGAACAGGGCGAACCCGACCACGAACCCGACAGCGCTCGTCAGGGCGAACACTCGGTTTTTCAGCAGTTGCGGCGGCAGGATCGGCTCGCTCGCGCGGCGCTCGACCAGGAGGAACGCGGTGATCAGCGCAACCCCGGCGATCCCGAGGCCGACGATCAGCGTGGAGCCCCAGGGATACGAGGTGCCTCCAAGCGAGGTCATCAGAACGATCGCACTCAGGCCCGCCCCCAGCAGCACGGTGCCGAGATAGTCGATGTTGTGGTGAACGCGAGCCGTCACGGAGGGAAGCGTGGCGGCGAGCACGAACAGCGCGAGCACCCCGAGCGGCAGGTTGACATAGAAGATCCAGCGCCAGCTCAGATGGGTGGTGAGGAATCCGCCCAGCAGTGGCCCGGCGACACTCGCGAGCCCGAACACGGCACCGAACAGCCCCGTGTAGCGGCCCCGCTCCCGTGGGGGCACCACGTCGCCGATCGCAGCCTGGGCGCTGACCATCAGCCCGCCCCCTCCCAACCCCTGGATGGCCCGGAACGCGATCAGCTCGTCCAGGCTCCGGCTCAGCCCGCACAGCGCCGAGCCTGCCAGGAACACGACGAGGGCGGCCTGCAGGACGATCTTCCGCCCATACATGTCGCCGAGCTTGCCGTACAGCGGCGTGACCACCGTCTGGGCGAGCAGGTAGGCGGTCACCACCCAGGAGATGTGGTTCAGGCCGCCGAGGTCCCCGACGATCGTCGGAAGGGCTGTCGCGACGATCGTCTGATCGAGCGCCGCGAGGAACATCACCAGCAGCAGGCCTCCGAGCACGAAGCGCAGCCTCGGCTCCTCGCGTATCGGCTGGGCCGGGATCGCCGAGGATGCGACGCTGCTCACCGGCGCGCCTCCCGGATCCCTCGAGCTCTAGCCCTCCTCAGGTCCACGTGTCTGTCCGGGTCCCCGCCCCTAGCGCGGCGCCCGCTCGTCCACCCGTTCCAGGCCGTCCCCCGGGATCGGCTCCCACACCGCCGCGTAGGCGACGTAGCTGCGCCAGCTGGGCCGTACCCCGGGATCTCCATCGAAGGCCCCCATCCGCACGCTCATATGCGAGGGGTCCTCCGGGTTGCGGGAGAACAGGTGTGAGCCGCACGTCGGGCAGAAGCACTTCTCAGCACCCCCGTCGGGATGGCGCCAGCAGCGCAGGCTCTCCTCGCCCTGCAGGATGCGCAGCGTCGCGGTGTCGATGCGGGCGTTGACCGACGAGCCGGTGCCGGTGCGCCGCTGGCAGCGCGTGCAGTGGCAGTAGCCGGCGACGGCAGGCGGCTCGCTCAGCTCGAAGCGGATCGCGCCACAGAGGCAGCCGCCGGTCAGGCAGGGGGCGGCACCGTGGGAGCGCCGCTCGGCCGGTTCGCTGCCGGGCATCGCCCAGATCCTACGCCAGTGCAGGGGCGGGGGCCCAGGGCGGCTCCTGCTCCCTAGCGCCGGACGGTCCGTGGCGAGGGTGGGCCTCAGCCGGCGTGCTCGCGCAGGTACCGGCGCAGACCGTGGAAGCTCTGCCCCGGGGGGCTCGCCTGCTCGTAGGCGGCGGCCGCCTCCGGCGTGCTCGAGGCGGCCACGAGCGCACGGATCGAGCTCGCAAAGGCGGCCTCATCGAGGTCGCGCGCGATCCCGGCGACCTGCTCCAGCCGCTCCCGAATGGCGCCCAGGTGGCCTGCCACATCGTCATAGCCGCCGAAGTGGGTGAGGGCGAGACTGCTCGGGCGCCAGGCCTCGATCGTGTCCAGCGAGGCGCGCCATGCCTCGATGTCGATGTCCGGGGGAGGGGTGGGGGCGAGCACGCACCCGTCGTCGATCCGCACTCCGGTGACGTCGCCGGTGAAGGCCCGCCCGCTGGGCTCATGCAGGTAGGAGACGTGGTGGGAGGCGTGTCCGGGGGTGTAGGCCACGCGGAACGCTCCCAGCTTCTCCCCGCCTTTGAGCACCCTGAGCCGATCCGCCGGCACGGGGAGCACCTCGCCCCACAGGCGGGGCATCTGCGCTCCGTACAGGCGGGTGGCGCTGGCCATGAGCCTGCTCGGGTCGATCAGGTGGGGGGCCCCCAGCTCGTGGACCCACACCTCGACGTCGGGAAACCGCTGCACGATGGCTCCCGTGGCGCCCGCGTGGTCGAGATGGATGTGGGTCAGCGCCAGCACCCGCGGGGGATCGGACTCGAGCCTCCTCAGGAGCTGACCGAGGCAGCTGCCGGGGCCCGGATCGACCACGACGTCCTCCACCCGCCAGGCGCCGATCACCATCGGGCGGCCGAGGTGCAGGAGGTCGACGATCTCGGGCTCGGAGGCTTGGTCGGTCATCGGGTGTTTGCGAATCTAGCGCCAAGCGGGCGGCGTCCGCGGGTAGTCTTGACGCCATCCCGGTGTCGAGCCCCCCGATCGATGACACGGGCCGCCGCGGCGCGAGGGCGTCCGCGGTCATCCGCGTGCTGGCGGTGGCGCTGGCACTCGCCGCCTGCATCCCGGCGGCGGCGAGGGGGGCGGCGCTGCTGCCCCCGAGCGACGGCGTCTTCACGGGGCTGACGAGCGGCTCCTTCGACGCCTTCGAGCACCAGGTGGGCAAGCACCCCGCCGTCGAGGGCGTGTTCGTCACCTGGGGAGAGCCCCTCGGGTTCGCCTTCGCCCAGGCCCACCGCAACCACGCGCGGCTGATGCTCCACATCTCCACCGCCCAGGGCTACGGCGCGCCCGAGCAGATCACCCCGCTCGGTATCGCCAGGGCCCAGGGCGACCGCTACCTGCTTCGCCTCAGCGAACAGATCGCGCTCAGTGGGGAGCCCGTGTACATACGGCTGTTCCCCGAGATGAACAACGCCAACAACGACTACTGCGCCTTCAACAACGACGGGTCCTACCGCGGCGACTCCCACTCGATCGCCGCCTTCCGCCAGGCATGGCGGCGCGTCGTGATCATCGAGCGGGGGGGACCCATAAAGACGATCGACGCCAAGCTCCACGCGCTCGGGATGCCGCCGCTGCGGGAGGCGACGACGCCGACGCTGCCACGCTCGCCGGTTGCGTTCCTGTGGGGCCCCCAGACCGCCGGCACGCCCGACACCGAGTCCAACAGCGCGGCCGCCTACTACCCGGGGGAAGCCTACGTCGACTGGGTGGGGACCGACTTCTTCAGCCTCTACCCGAACTTCATCGGCCTCGAACGCTTCTATCGCGAATTCCCGGGCAAGCCCTTCGTGTTCGGCGAGTGGGCGGTCTGGGGCGGGGACGAACCCGCCTTTGTCGAGCGCTTCTTCTCCTTCATCTCATCCCATCCGCGGGTGCGAATGGCCCTCTACAACCAGGGTGAACGAGAAGACGGCCCGTTCCGCCTGTTCCGCTACCCGAACTCCAGACGGGAGATCCAGCGCCTGATCGCATCCCCCCGTTTCCTCGCGTACGCGCCCGAGTGGCTCGCTCGCTAGCGGCGGGTCCTCCACGCGTACCACGAGCCTGACTCGATCAGGGCGTCGTGGGGGACGGGCTCGTTGGCGACGTACACCCACGCCTCGGTCTCGGGCTCCACGAGCGCCACCCGCTCGCGGGTGTACCGCGATCGGCCCGGATCGGCCGGGTCGCACTCCTCGAACGGATCGAGCTTCGCGAACACCGCCACGTCGAGGACCTCGAACAGCTCGCCATGGACGATCCCGCCCCCCAGCACCAGGGTCGGCCACTCTCCCATGTCGAACAGCCGCCCCTCC
>DATFZP010000271.1:0-9740 GCA_035314405.1 Solirubrobacteraceae bacterium
GGAGGGAGGCAGGGTGGACGTCTTCTCGCGGGACCCGTCGAGCGGCGCCGTCACCGAGTCCAGCTGCGTGGACTTCCTTCCCCCGCCGCCACACCCCGAAAGCAAGGAAGAAGAAGAACACGAAGAAGAAGAAACCAAGAACCAGGAAGCGGTCCCCCCGGACCCGTGCACGAGCGTCCCGGGCCTGGAAGACGGGGGTGCCGACGTGGTGGCCGTGAGCGGCGACGGCACGGCGGTCTACGCGATCGGCCCAAGCTCGGCGATCATCTTCTCCCGCGAAGCATCCACGGGCAAGCTGGCCGAGGCGTCATGCGTATCCGACGAAGACAGCCGGTGCACGAGCTGGCCCGAGCTGGGCACCGTCCTCGATGCGGCCGTCAGTCCCGATGGACGCGACGTGTACGTGGTGGGCCAGAGCGGGGTGACCGCCTTCGCGGTGGGCGCCGCCGTGACGACCAGCCAGGCCACGGCGACGAGGGCCGGAATCGCGAGGGTTGCGGTGGCATGCCCGTCGGGCATGCACCGACCGTGCGCCGGGCACGTGAGGCTGGTTCGATCCGTCGCGTCGAGGAGCGGGCACGGAAGGCATCGCGAGCGGCTCAGGCGCATCGGGGCCGGTGACTCGGCCGGGTTCACACTGGCGCCAGGGACTCATGCGACCGTCTCGGTGCGTCTCTCGGGCTCCTCCCGTCGGCTCCTGCTCGCTCGCCGCCGCCTGCGCCTGATGGCGGTCGTGCTCGCGAGGCCACTCGCCGGGGGCTCAGGTTATGGCCGTCCGGTCACCTTCCGCCTGCGCGGCTGAACGCGGCCCGAGCAGCGAACCCGCCCGGCGAAGAGGTCCTACGCTTCGGCTCCGGTGCCTTCGACGATCGCCGTGACGCGGCCCTTGAGCGTCCCGAGCGCCTCGTTCTCCTTCGCCGAGCTGATCCGACCGGCGGCCGCGGCGGCGAGAAGCCGCGCGCGACGCTCGGCCACGATCGATTCGATCAGGCCGTCGGCCGATCGGCCAGGGGTCGCGTCGGCGATCTGCCCGAGCGTCCGCCCGGCGCGGAGCTCCCGGACCAGCGCTCGAGGGGTCGTGCCCAGGTAGCGGGCTGACGCGTTCAGGCTCCCGGCCGCCGAGGTCCCACCGATCAGGACCAGGTGCCCTTCGACCTCCCGGCTCACCCTCTCGTGCAGCCGGGCGAGCCTCTGGCTCTGCTGCTGGCGTGAGAGCCCCTCCGCTTCCCCGGCCGCGATCAGGCTGGCGGCCCTCGCCCGGTAGAGCGCTTCGATCAGCCCTGCGGATGAGTGTCCCCCCGTCCTGGAGGCCACCTGTGCGAGCGTCTCTCCGCTGCGAAGATCCCGGCGAAGCTGGCTTCTTGAGATGCCGAGGTAGCCTGCGGCGGCGGCGACCTGCCCCGTTCGGCCGAGTCCGTGGGCGGCGGTGGAGGCCGTCTTGGTGGAGGCTCCGCCGGAGTGCCCGCCGCCGGCCGTGGCGATCAGCACGACCCCGACGATCACCGCGATCGCGGCCGCGGCCGCGATCGCCCTTGTCTTCCAGCCCTTGCCCATGTCCAGACCCGATCCCTCGCGGCGCCCCCTGCCAGCGGCGGGGCACCGTCTCAGCTGTTGCACCCGAGATCCTGCCCACCGTCTCTAAGGCAGGGCTAAGCGATCAGCGGCTCCCTGCTAGTCTCGCACGCTTCGCGTGGCCACCGCCCGAGACCCAACGAGTCCAGGGATCCCTGCCGCTGCCACCCCCGTCGCTACCCCCAATAGGGTACCCCCAAAGGGGCTGGCAGCACAGGCCACATCATGGTATGCTCCGCATCGATCTCGGGCTTTCGGAGGATGGGAGCCCCATTGGGCCCGAGACCAGACGACTCGAAACAACTTTGTTGAACGAGCCTTCTTGGAGGCGAAAGCGAGGACTTAGGAGCATGAGAAGCGTAAAGATCACATTTGGGCTGGCGGTCGCGATTTGCGCGCTTGCTATCAGCGCCTCATCCGCGCTTGCCCACCAGTTCGTCTACAGCATCGCCGGCAAAACGATCTCGCCGGCGGAACCGGCGAAACTGACCGCCATCGGCGAAGAACAGTACGTCAAGATCAACGGCGGCAACATCTACTGCGAAAAAGTCAAAGCCACCGGCCTGGCAACGTCGGAATCGAGCGAAGAGCTGAAGCTCGCCCTCAAATTCAACAAGTGCTACAACCCGGTGAAAGACTTCGGTGGGGTCATCGACCTGCCGACGCGCTTCGTCGCGAAGGGCGAAAACAAAGCCAGCATGGAATTCACGTTCCACGCCAACGGCTTCGGCGAAGTCGGGACCGAAGGCGAAGAAGCCTCGGTTGAAGTTGGCGAAGGCACCGGCGAAATCAAGGTGCTCGGCGGCAAAGCCTGCGTCATCTCCTGGGAACACCAGACCGTGCCGATCAAGGCTGAAAAAAAGCCCGAAGAAGAATACAACGCGGCTACGTTCTCGAACCTCGAAGAAGCGAACTCGCACCTGAAAGCGTTCCCGAGCGGGTTCCAGAAGAAGCTGGTCATCGCGAACGTCTTCAAGAGCATGAAATACAGCTTCGTCGAAGGCCAGTGCTCTGAATTCGAAAAAGGCACCGAAGGCCACACGGCAAAGTACGAAGGTAACCTGACGACCACCCTGGTGAACGGGAACGTCAGCTTCGAATAGCAGTATCGAAGTAGACCGATAGTCGCGCCGAGGGGCGGGAACGGGACTCTCCGGAGGGTCCTGACTCCCGCCCCTCGTGCTTTCTGTGGGCCGTGGCCTTCTGCGGGTTCTCAGCCGTCGGGGAAGGGAGCGATCGCCACTCCATGGTCGCGCTCGCGCATGCCCAGCTCGTAGGCCCCGCCGTGCTCGGTCCGCATCCGCCGCGGCTCCCGTGCTCCCCCGCCGCCGACCGTCAGCTCGAGGGCGGCGACCGAGCAGTTGAGCACGTCGTGCTCGCCCCCGTCGGGGTCGGCGTACCGCCAGCCGGCCGTTGAGTCGGCCGGCGCCTGCACGCGGAGCTCGATCGTCGTGCCCCCCCGCCCCTTCAGCCGCGCACGGCAGCTCGCGACACCCTCGGCGACGCTCTGACCGCGTGCGGGCAGGCCGCCGATGGGGGTGCGGCGACCGGCGAGCGACAGCGCTCCGCTCGCTATCCAGGGGGTCAGCCGCCCGGCGATCAACACCCGCCCCAGGGCGACGTCGATCCAGGCCTCGGGCGCCTCGTCGAACCCCATGCCGTGCAGCCATATCCAGCGCTCCGCGTGCTCGGTGCCCCAGTTGTGACCGACCATCCCCTGCCAGCCCTCCAGCACTATGGCGCCCCTCCCGGCGAGCTCGAAGACGCCGCCGAACCTCGCCGCCGGCGCGGGACTCGTGAGCTTCGTGCGGGGGAGGGGGGTGCGGTACAGAAACGCTGGGCTGAGGTGGTACAGCGGAGGCTCCCCCGAGCTGAAGCTCAGCTCCCACGAGGCCTCGCCGCAGCGGCCCTCGGCGCGGCCGGGCCCGAGCTCGGACTCCGCCACGGCGATCCACCCCCCAGGAGGGACTCGCGGGCGCTCGGTCGTGAGCTTGTGCATGAACGGCGCACCGCTGCGGGCGTCGAACAGCGTGCACCACAGCGATCCGGTCGGCTCCGAGCCGGGGCGCTTGTGGACCGTGTATCGGATCCACACGCCGACCGGCTCCTCGGGCGAGAAGGCCCGCAGGTAGAACGACTCGTACATGCCCGTCCCCGCCGCCGCGTCGGGGAAGTTCGCGCGGGTGTCCATCGCGGCGATCCTAGTCCCCGGCCGGTGATCCTGGGAGGATGCACGCGATGAAACGCGACCCCCTCGTCCGGCTGCCGGCTTCCCTCACCCGGGACGTCGCCCCGCGGCGAGCCCGCTACCTGCTCGGCATCGACGGCGGGGCCACCAAGACGCTCGCCGCCGTGCTCGACCTGCAGGCGAGCGCCCTGCATCTCGGCCATGGCGGACCGAGCAACCAGGACGCGGTGGGGGCGCAGGCCGCCGTCCGCGCACTGCTCGAGGCGGCCGACGAGGCGATCGACGCCGCCGGCATCCGTACGGAGGAGCTCGACTCGGCCGTCCTCGCTGTGGCGGGGACGGACACCGACGCCATCGCCCACCAGGTGCTCTCGGCTCGTACCGACACCTGGATCGTGGTCAACGATGTCGTCGGGGCGTGGGCAGCCGCGACCGGCGGGGGGCCCGGCATCGCGGTGATCTCAGGCACGGGCTCGAACGTGTTCGGCGTCGGCACCAGCGGCCGGGCCTGGCGGGCCGGCGGCTGGGGGCACGTGCTCGGGGATGAGGGCTCCGGCCACTGGCTCGGCATCAGGTCGATCGCCGCGGCCCTCGCGGACCGTGACGCGTCGGGCCCACCGACCGCTCTCAGCGATGCCGCCCCCGCGTTCTTCGGCATGCCGAGCGTCGAGGCGGTCGCCACCCACCTCTACGCCGAGCCGCTCACCAAGGGGGAGATCGCCGCCTTCGCCATCGAGACGGCACGCCTGGCCGAGGAGGGAGACGCGGTCGCTCTGGAGCTCTACGTGCTGGGGGCCTTGGCGCTGGCAAGGCAGATCGCCGCCGTCATCACACAGACGGGCCTCGACGGAGCCTTCCCCGTCGGCCTGATCGGCAGCGCGTTCAAGGCGGGGCCGGTGTTCATCGAGCCCCTCTCGCGGGCCGTCCACGAGCACGCTCCCGCGGCGCGCATCGACACGGTCGCGAGCGAGCCCGTTGCGGGCGCCCTGCTGCTCGCCGCCCGCGCCTGTGGCCACGTGGAGCCGCTGGACCCCCACAGGCTCTCGCTGCTGCTCGAGGGGGCCGAGACGAGCTGACCGCGCGGCCGCTCGCCATCCTCGGCCGATCGCCGCATCAGCCGCCGGCCGCCTCGGCCGAGCGGAGCCGGCTCTCGATAGCAGCCCTGTCGCCGATCGCGGCGGCACCCCTGCCGCTCAGGCGCAGGGCGGCGGCCGCGTTGGCGAAGTCGGCCGCCGCGAGGGCCGGGAGCCCGTCCGCGACGGCCACGAAGAAGGCCGCCGCGAACACGTCCCCGGCGCCGAGATCCTCGCCGGGCTCGGCCACGGCGGGCACCCCGACCTCCTGCGCACCTCCTCCGGCCTGCAGGATCGTCGTCGGGTGGGCGCCGGCGGTGACCGCCACGATCGCCCCTGCGGCCTCTCCGGCCGCGATCATCTCCGCGCAGCTCCGCTGCTCGTGCTCGCTCACCACGATCGCGTCGCAGCGCCCGGCCAGCCCCGTCAGCGCGCAGGAGCGAACGCCCGTCCGGGCGCCCTCGCCCGCCCCTGCGTCGTTCTGGCTCGAGGCCTGTCCGAGAAGCGAGACCTCTGCGCCGATGCTCGGCCAGCGTCTGACGAGCCCCTGAGGCGTCAGCCCGACGAACTCCGCGATCCCGCTCCAGCTCGGCGGGCTCTCGCGGGCGACCGGCGCTAGGTGGAGGATGTGAGTGTTCAGTCGCGGGCACTCGCTCATCGGCCCCGCCCAGGCGAGGATCCACTGCCTTCGTCCAGCCCCCGAGCCCGCGGTGCGGAGCCTCGTCGTCTCGGCAGCCGGCGCGATCTCCCAGGTGAGCTCCTGCTCGTAGGGGCGCAGGAGCGCGTCGATCTCCGCCGGGAGGCCCTGCGTGAGGATCAACGTCCGCCGGCCCAGGCGCGAGGCCTGGAGGGCGCTGTAGAAGGCCGATCCCCCTGGGAGGCGGGACCCGTCCTCCAAGACGTCGACCGTGACGTGGCCGACCGTCGTGTAGTCGAACCGCGGCGAGGGGCGCGCCGGGCGAGTGGCGCTCACGAGGCACCACCGGCGCCCACCGAGGGCCGCGGCTCGCGGTCGGGTACCCTCCGAGCCATGCCCGAAGCCAGCAACCTGACGACGGCCGACGGCCTGGAGGCCCTCAAGGCCGAGCTCGCCGCGCTCGAAGGAGAGGGTCGCCGGGAGATCGCCGAACGGATCAAGACGGCTCGCGAGTGGGGGGACCTCAAGGAGAACAGCGAGTACCACGACGCCAAGAACGAGCAGGCCCACCTCGAGACCAAGATCGCGCGACTGCGGGAGAAGATCGCCGATGCGGTGGTTGTCGAGGACTCCTCCGGGGGGGACGGCGGCATCGTCGGCTTCGGCTCCACGGTCCTCATCCGCGATCAGGATGGGGTGGAGCGGACGTGGCGGATCGTCAGCTCGCGCGACGCGGCGCCCTCGGACGGGCTGCTGTCGGCCGAATCGCCGGTGGCCGTGGCGCTGCTCGGCCGGGCCCCCGGCGAGCAGATCTCGGTGGCGCTGCCGAGGGGCAAGCGCACGCTCACGATCCTCGAGATCAGCTGAGACGCCGTCATCCGCTCAGGTAGGCGGCGCGAACCCCGCGTATGAATTGCTTGGGAGGGCTCCGGTAGAGGCGCTCCCCCTGCCGCATGGCGTCCCGGCGCAGCCTCCTCTGGCGGCGGGCGATCGCCTTCAGGAGCGCCCTGCGCGACCCCCTCCCGATCCTCACCCCCAGCGCCCCCCGTCGCTTGCCGGCGGCGCGGACGAGCTCGGCCAGCAGCGCCAGGTCGTGGTCCTCTCCGAGCAGTTCCCCGAGCGCGTCAGCCCTGCGCGCGAGCCGCCGCAGGCGCTCGGCGTCGCCGCCCCGTGTGGAGCGCCCGTGCGCGCGCCCGTTGTCCCTGCCGGCGATCTGATCGCGGCGGTCGAGCATTTCCGTCGCGTAGCGGAGGTCCTTGACCCGCTTGCGCCACTGGTGCATCGTGGCCATCCGGTCGCCCCGCCCGTGGGCCACCCGCCGGTAGCGCGCGCGTCCCTGGCGGTAGATCCTCCTCAAGCCCGGCTCAACCAGCCCGATCTCACCGTCATCGGGGAGGCTCCAGGCGGCCATCGTCGCGCGGACGGCCTGCAGTCCCGCGAGTACCTCGCCGCGCACCAGGGGGTCGCCGAGCACCTTCCGCTCCATCCAGTCGTGCTCCGCCGCCAGCCTCCGCCTCAGACGCGCTACCCCCTTCCGTCGCCCAAGCTCGTGGGGGTTGCGCCGCACGAGCTCCTCCAGCGTGCCCAGCATCACCTCCGAGTCCCTGGCTCCCGCCAGGCGCCCTCCGAGTTGGGCGAGGGCGTCGTCCTCGCGAGCGAACGCCGAGGCCCCGAGCTCGTCTCGCAGCAGCCTGACGAGCGCGCGCAGCCGCTTGAGAGCCTTGCGCGTGTCGTGCACGGCCTCCTCCCCGGCCACCCCCTCCCCGGCGCCCCCCAGCTTTTCGACCGCGAGGTCCACCTGGCCGAGCGCCATTCGCCGCAGTCCCTCCGCCAGGCCCTCGCCGGGGCACAGCGCCAGCTCGCTGTCGAGCCGTCGCTGGCGCTCGTTGCGTCGCTCCCGCTCCGCCCTCGCCAGCACCACCCCCACCCCCACCGCGACGGTCGCCGCCATCGTCGCAACGACCGTCGCGGCGAGCGGCGCGAGAATGAAGCGATGCCTCGCCTTCCCCCCGCCCGATGGTGGACTGTGCGGCGCGCGGCGAACCGCAAGCCTGCGACGTATCGCTGTCCGTTCTGTGCTCATCCTCTACCAGCCCTCAGCGAGCATATGCTGATCGCGCCCGAAGGCGATACCCGCCGCCGCCGCCACGCACACACCGCCTGCGTGCTCGCCGCCCGAGCCCGCGGCGAACTACCCCAGAAGGACGAGTGGCAGCGCCTCCAGCCGTCCCGTCCGTCGCTGTGGCGGCGGCTGTGGCGGCGGGCCTGAGACGGCGTCGGTCGGCTCCTCACCCGCCCCAGTGGTGGACGTGTTCGGGTTCCACCCTGATGATCAGCCTCTGTTCCCCGGGCTGGCGCAGAGGGTAGCTCTCGACGCCCATATACCTCTGCGCGAGCGCGTCGATGTGCTCGTCGGCGCCCTCGGTGGTGCGCTCGGCCACTCGCCCACGGACTTCCACGTACTCGTACGGATTCTCCATGTTCTGCACCGTCAGCGTGACCCGTGGGTCCCGCTCGAGGTTGCGGGGCCAGACACGCCCCTCGGCGGTGTTGAGCACGGGACGGCCGTCCTGCACGTCCACCCACACGGGGACCGCGTGGATCGACCCGTCGGCTCGCAGCGTCGCCACGTTGCAGAAGTTCTTGCCCTTGAGCAGCTGTTCGCTGCCGCCCTCGATTCTGGCGCTCATGAGAGGACCCTTTCTTCGCGTGAAGGTTGTTCCGGACACCATAAGGGCCCGGCCGCCTCGGCGTCCCTCTAGTACCTGCTCAGCGCGCTCTTGGAGTTCGCCGGAGGGATCGGATCCAGAGCCTCGAGCTGTCCGTCGTTCAGCTGGAACCGCACCGTCGCCTGCCCGCCCCCCGGACAGCACAGCGGGTCGCTGCTCCGGTACAGGGGGTAGGCGAGCGTGACTTCCGTGTCGCCCTGGGAGAGCACCCTCACCGACGCGCTCGGTTCCTTGGTGTCGGTCCCGATGTAGCGGCCGTTGACGAAGAAGAACGCCAGCTGGCCGTAGCCGTCGCCGGATCCGGTGCGCGTGCCGACGAGCACCCGGAGGGCCTGGTCGGAGTGGTATTCGGCCGGGTTGTCGGGTGTGTATCCCCTCGCCCTCACCACCGCTTCGGCGGCCCCTGCGGACTCGCTCGCAGCCTCGTGTTCGGTGAAGGCCGGCTCCGGAGCGCTGTGGGTGCTCGTCGGCGCCGTGGCCCCTTGGCTGGGGGAGGTGGCCGTCGAGGTGCTCCCCGTCACCGTGGTGGGCTGTCCGCCGCCCGTGGCGGCGACGCTCGCCGGCGGCGCGCCGGCGAGCGACACGGTCCTGGTCTGCGATCCGCAGCCTCCGAGCGCACCCCCGAGGGCGAGCCCTGGTAGGAGCGCCGCCGCTGCGAGCAGGGTCCGCTTCATCGCACTGATGGTATTCGCCCTCGGACGGGTCCCCCCCCCTTGGCAGGGCTTTGCCACTCTACCGTCGCGTGCCCCTCTGGCCGGGGAGGGCTTGACAGCTTATTAGTCGTTGCTAATCTCAGATGATTAGTCGCTACTAAGTAAGGAGCCGATCGGGTGAACGCCTCGCGGAGCACGTCGGGCAGGAACGGATGGACGCTGGGGATCGTGTCGGTCGCTCTGTTCATGGTGGTCCTCGACAACCTCGTCGTGAGCGTCGCCCTGCCCACGATCCACCGCGACCTGGGGGCGTCGATCCAGTCGTTGGAGTGGACCGTCAACGCATACGTGCTCGCCTACGCGGTGCTGCTGCTGACCGGAGCGGCGCTGGGCGACCGCTTCGGGCGCAGGCGCATGTTCGTGGCGGGGGTGTCCCTCTTCACGGCCGCATCCGCCGCCGCCGCCCTCGCACCGAGCACCGGGCTGCTCGTGCTGGCGCGGGCGATCCAGGGTGCGGGGGCGGCGCTCGTGACGCCGCTCACCCTCACCTTGCTGGCCGAAGCCTTCCCGCAGGAGAGGCGGGGGATGGCGATCGGCGTGTGGTCGGGGATCAGCGGCATCGCCGTCGCAACCGGTCCGCTGGTCGGGGGCGCCGTCGTGCAGGGCATCTCCTGGCACTGGATCTTCTGGATCAACGTCCCCGTCGGCCTGCTGCTGATCCCGCTCTCCGCCCGCCTGCTCAGCGAGAGCCACGGCCCCTACGGCACGCTCGACCTCCCCGGCCTCCTGCTCGGCTCCGGCGGCGTGTTCGGGATCGTGTTCGGGCTCATCCGCGCCCAATCGCTCGGGTGGACCAGCGGATCGGTCCTCGCGAGCCTCATCTGCGGA
>DATFZP010000272.1:0-2586 GCA_035314405.1 Solirubrobacteraceae bacterium
GCCGGTGCAGCTCGGGAACCGCGGGGCGCGCCCCGGGTGGCGTGGGCGCCCCGTCCCCTTCCTCAGGAGCGGGTCTCGAGGGGAGCGCGAGCAGGGCGACAAGCGCCCCGGCGAAGGCGACGCAGGCCGCCGTGCGCAGCCCGAGGTCCATCCCGCTGATGAAGGCCGAGCGAGCGATTCCAGCGAGGATCTGTCCCACGGCCCCGCCTATCTGCCTGGCGACCCCGAGTGCGCTGCCGAGCGATCCCAGGATTGTCGTCTCGACCGCCTGGGGGACGTGGTGGGCGGCGAGCGCCTGTGTGATCCGGTGCTGGTAGCGGGTTGAGAGCAGACTGCCGATGACCGCCACGCCGAGCGCTCCCGAGACCTGCAGGAACGAGCCGTTGGTGGCCGATCCGACGCCTGTGTGGGCCGAGGGGAGCGAGCCCATCACCGACCCGGTCGAGGAGGGAATGACCAGACCCGCACCCACTCCGAGCATGACCATCCCCGCGACCGTTTCCGTGTAGGTGGTGGCGAGAGAGGCCCCGGCGATCTGCCAGAGGCCGCCGGCGGTCACGAGCAGGCCGGCCGTCACCGTGAGCTTGGTCCCGAAGCGACGGACCAGGGGAGTGGAGAGGGGTGCCGCGAGCGCTATCGCCCCCGCGGCGGGGAGCACCCGAAGTCCCGCCTGCAACGGCGTGTAGCCGAGCTGGAACTGCAGGAACTGGGTGAGCACGAACAGCGCCCCGTACAGCCCGAAGGCGAGCAGGCCGTTGCACACGATCGCGGCCGAGAATCGCCTGGACGCGAAGTAATGCAGGTTCAGCATCGGGTGCGAGGTCGAGCGCTCCCAGACGATGAACCCCGCGAGTACGGCGAGCCCGCCGAGCCCCGCCCCGACCACGAGCGCGGAGGACCACCCGTGCACGGGAGCCTCGATGATCGCCCAGAGGAGCAGTCCCACACCCGTGATCGACAACAGCGAGCCCACCGAGTCCATGCTCTTGGCCTCCGGGTCCTTGGAGTCCGGCACCAGGGGGATCGCACACAGCAGGCCGATCAAGGCGACCGGCACGTTTATCAGGAACACCGAGCCCCACCAGAAGTGGGCGAGCAGCAGTCCCCCCACGATCGGGCCGAGCGCGAGTCCCGCCCCGCTGGTCCCCGACCAGAAGCCGAGGGCTCGTTGGCGCTCGCCCCGGTCGGTGAACGTGGCGGTGATGATCGAGAGCGTCGACGGCATGATCAGGGCGGCGCCCACCCCCATGCTCGCTCGGGCGGCGATCAGCACACCGACGCTGCCGGAGAAGGCCGCCCACGTGGAGCCCGCGGCGAACGCCACGAGGCCGGCGAGGAACGTTCGCTTGCGCCCCACCCGGTCGGCGAGGCTTCCCGCGACCAGCATCAGGCCGCCGAACACGAGCACGTACGCGTCGACGATCCACTGCAGCTCGCTGGTGGTGGCGTGCAGTTCGTGCACCAGCGTCGGCAGCACCACGTTCAGGACGGTGTTGTCGAGAGAGACGATCAGCAGCGGAACACACAGCACGGCAAGCGTCCACCATCGTTTCTCCGGCGCGCTCGCCCGCATCTCTGGATCGAGCACGGACCCGACGGGTGACGCTTGAGTGTTTGCCACGCCCGGACACGCTCCCTCGCGGCCTTGCCGTCGTCATCGGTACTTACACGCACAGCGACGGCCGGCAAGCTACTTACACCTGCCTGGCGTCCCCGGCGTCGTAGTTTCTCACGGTCCCCTGCGGCTTAGTGCGGATCACCGTCCCCCCGCATGCCCGTAGCTTTGGACCACTGCCGTCGGCGCTCTCCCCGGTCCGCCGGCAGCGCAGGGCAGTACCCGACCCCGACGCACACGCCCTCCGTCCGCCACGTGCACTGAACTCCCGCACGTGGGGCGGAGGGCGTTCGATCTTCTCCACGGGCCCATCGGGGTAGGGTGAACCGGCCTGCCGCCGCGAGCGACCGCGAACGGCGAGGTCCGAGTGTCCGAGCCGGCCTCAGCCCCCCGTGTGTGACAGCCCCTTGGGCCCGACCTCGGCGTCTGTGGGCTGGTCGGGGCTTGGGGACCTGCGGCGGGACTCTCAGCGCTCGCCGAGAGCCCAGCCGAGGCGGCCGCTCAGGCGGCCGTGGGAGTGATCTCCACCTTCTTCTTCGTGGCCTGTGGCAGCGGGATCGTCACCTCCACGACCCCGTCTCGCGTCTTGGCCTTGATCTTCTTGGCATCGACCCCCGGCGGCAGGGCCATCGAGCGGGAGAAGGAGCCGTACCTGCGCTCCCGCCGCAGGAAGTGCTGACCCTTCTCATCCTTCTCCTCCTTCTCCTCCTCGTGTTCGCCCGACACGGTGAGGATGTCGTCCTCGACCTCGATCTTGACCTCCTCCGGCTTGATCCCCGGCACGTCGGCCCGCACCACGAGGTTGCCGTTGTCGCGGACCACGTCCACGGCGGGTGTCCACCCGCGCTGGCGTCCTTCTGCCAACTCCTCGAACATCCGGTCAAAGCGGGTGCGCAGCTCGCCGAGCTCGGCGAAGGGTTCCCAGCGGGTTAACGTTCTTGGCATGACGTTCTCCTCGGATCGTCAGTGGG
>DATFZP010000273.1:0-12116 GCA_035314405.1 Solirubrobacteraceae bacterium
CCGGACCCGATACGAGCCCTGAAGGAGTGGGTGCGGGTCGCGCGGCGGTATGTGGTCGTCGTCGTCCCCCACCGTGACCGCACATTCGACTCCGACCGGCCGCTGAGCACGGTCGAGGAGCTGCTCGAGCGCCACCGCGAAGGCCTGAGCTCGGATGAGGACCGTCACTGGAGCGTGTGGACGTGCGAGAGCTTCATCGAGATGTGCGAGAGCGTCGGCCTGCAGGTCATCGACAGCCTCGACCCCGACGACAAGGTCGGCAATGGCTTCGCGGTGGTGATCGACTCGTCGATCTCGGGCGAGCACCCGGCGAGCCCAGCCCCAGCCGGCAGGAGCGAGCCGGCGGACCAGGAGGCTGGCCGCTCGAACGGCGCGCTCACGGCGGATGAGGATCGGCCTCCGGGCCCCACGCGAACCCCGACAGCAGGCGCCGGCGTGTGGCATCGGCTTCGGCGTAGCAGCTCGTCTGGTTGTCGGCGACGAGCAGCCCCTCCTGGTCTGACTGCCAGAACGTGCGGCTCAGGTGCCATCGATCGTGGTCGTAGACGACGCCGTCGCGGTCGACGACCACCGTGCGCCGTGCTTTGCGTTGCAGCTGGCGTGTGATGCTCCGCCGTCCGTTCTCGAGCTTGTAGGCGTCCTGCTTGTCGCTCACTGCCCTCGGGGAGAGCTCGAAGAGCGTCTCGTGCGTGATCATGAAAGCGTTGGTGCGGACGTGATACGCGGGGAACGCGTCGAACGGCAGGATGCGCTCCGGGATCTCGTAGAGGGTGTCGATTCTCGAGCGCAGCCTCGCGAGCCGGGAGCTCGGAGGCTGGACGCCGCTGACCTCGGACTGCAGCGCCATGAACTGCTCCGCGGCGATGCGGGGCTCGGGCAGCACGCCGCGATATGCGCTCGGCAGATGCAGGAGATGGAACTTCAGCGAGCGGGTGCTGGCCCACGAGCCGGTTGCCCCGGCGAGCCCCACCCCCGGGAGACTGAGGGCGCCGTCCAGCTTCGCGACCCAGCCGCCGACGAGGGGCTCGCTGTAGGAGTTGACGAAGCAGTAGCGCTCGGCCTGCACGCGCAGAGCGGCGTCGCGATAGGCCTCGAGGTCGAGTACCGGATCAGGCAGTCGCAGCTCCTCGTGCTCGACACCGGCGAGCTCCCGCCTCCACGGCCCCAGGTCGTCGTCCGCCTGAAAGCCGTTGAGCAGGATCAGCAGCGTGTGAGGCACCCCCGGGTCGTTCCGGCGGTAGGCGTCCACGAACCGCCCGAGGAGCTGGGGACCCAGCGGCGCCCACACGAGGTGCACGAGGTAGGTGCCCGACGGCGAGCCCACGCTAGCCGAACCTCCGCAGGCGCGGCGGCAGCGCCTCGAACACCTCCCGCGGGATCGCCTTCAGCGCGAGCAGAGCGCCGAGGTAGATCAGGCTCGACAGGATCACTCGCACGATCACCGGCAAGCCCGGCACCAGCGCCGGCGTGGCCGCAACGAGCGCCGCCGCGGCGGCTCGCGGCACCACGCGCAGGCTCGGCGCCAGATGGGGTCGGCCGCGCACCAGCAGCACGCCGCCCATCGTCGCGGCGAGCACCTCGGCGGTCGCTATTCCGATCGCCGCGCCCTGGGCGCCGTCGACCGGGATCAGGGCTGCCAGGAG
Organism: Solirubrobacteraceae bacterium; assembly: GCA_035314405.1. Lineage (GTDB taxonomy): Bacteria > Actinomycetota > Thermoleophilia > Solirubrobacterales > Solirubrobacteraceae > Palsa-744. The sequence continues at coordinate 1,644 of DATFZP010000273.1, forward strand.
GGCGGTGAGGAGCGCGAGCATCGAGAGGCTGAAGCCCAGGATCAATCGGTGCAGGTGAAGACTCAGCAGGCCGTAACCCCACACCGCGCTGACGAAGGTCGCGCCGACGGCGATGCCCTGCACCTGCAGGACGCTGACGGCCGGCAGAAATTTGGAACCACCCACAATCATCACGGCCAGACGCGCGCCGATGGCGATCGTGAGCGCCATCCACACGCCCGTGAGCAGCGATACCTCAAACACGCGGGAGATCGCGTAGCCGAGTCGCTGGGGATCGTCGCGCGCGGCCCGCGCGAAGATCGGGAACGCGGCGCCGACGAGCAGTCCCGGGATCACGAGCAGGACTTCCACGACCCTGTAGGAGAGGGAGAAGTAGCCGACCTGATGCTGGGAGGCCATCAGCGACACGAGCACGAGCGCCACCCGGAAGTAGAGCGTCGCCGCCGCCACCGCGAGCGAGAAGGTGAGGACGGGTCGAAGCAGGGCGAGCCAGTCCCTGATCTGGAACGCCGGGGCGAGCGGGATGTTCCCCCGCACCAGCAGCGCCGTGGGCACGAGCACGATCGCGGCGGCGATGCCGGATGCGGCGAGGAACGGCACCAGATGCGCACCCAGGAGCACGAGGGCGACGATGATCAGCGAGGTGAGCAGCTGCCGTACGAATTCCAGCAGCGAGACCCAGCCGAGCCGCAGCGTGGCCATCAGGGGCACCTGCAGCGTGGCCTGGGTGTTCTGCAGGACCACGCCGATGCCGGCGACGAGGACCGCGACGGCGAAGCCCGACCCGTACGTCGAGCGGTACGCGAAGAACGCGAAGACGGTGATCGCGAGCACCCCCAGGGAGGTGAGCGCGAGGCGTATTCCGAGCAGGTTGCGCGCGAGGCTGGAGCGCTCGTCGCCCTTCAGGACCGCCAGCTCTCGCATGCCGACGGCGGTGAGGCCGAGATCGGTCAACCCCGTGACGAGGGCGCACAGGGTGAGCGCTGTCGTGTACTGCCCCACGTCCACGACGCCGAGGTGGCGGAACAGGAGGGCCGCGGCCGCGACGCCGACGAGCGTGCCCGTGAGGAAGGAGGTGACCCGCAGCGCGCCACCGCGTATCGCCGCCGGGCCCGCGGCGGGCGTCGAGAGCAGGTCCTCGGCCTCGACGTGGACGTCCTCAAGCTCGACCACGCTCCCATGAGAGGGATTTCCGGCCAACCTAGTCCTCCGTCGTGTCGCGCTGGAACAGCGAGGTGTACGTCGCCCCGTTGCACCCGCGGCGTTCGGCCCCACCGAGCGCCCTGACCATCAGGAAGCTACCCCGCTGGGTGGCGGTCGTCGTCGGGTGGATGGCGGGATGCAGACGAAGCGCATACTCCCAGCCCAGCCGGTTGCACTCGAGGCCCACAGGGTCCGTGGTGACCGTGAGGACGTGGCGCAGGCCCAGCTGGGCCGCTCGCCCCCTCAGCGTCTCGGCCGGGATCAGCTGGAGATGGCGAGGAGCATCGAGGTGCATCCAGTAGCGGCCCAGCAGCCGGAACTGCAGGGAGTCGGGGTTCGGCGTCGAGATCGCGAGAACCCCCCCCGGCTGCAGGTTCCGGGCGCACGCGCCGAGCACCCCCCACGGATCGGCGAGATGCTCGATCGCGTGCCACATCGCCACCGCCGCGCTCGGAGGGAGGCCCGGAAGGACCTCGGCGGGATCCTCGCTCTGAACTGCCCGCACGCCGAGCAGCTGGTGTATCTGCCCGCAGTACTCGCCATCCCTGTCGATCACCGTGACGTCGAACCCGGCCGCCCGGGCGACGCGGGTGAACTGCCCGGGACCGGGACCTATCTCCACCAGTGCCCCGTCACCGACGAAGCGCCGCACGAGCTCGAGCTTGACCTCCTCGCGGCGCACGAACTCAGGGACGTCGGGGTCGCCGACGCCTCCGTAGCCGTCGGCGGCGTAGTAGCGACCGAGATCGTCGGGTACGCAGGCAAGGAAGACGGCGTTGCAGGCGGTGCAGCGCCAGTATCGGAAGCTCCCGTCTCCGAGGCCGCGATTGCGGTCGCCGACCTCGAACGCGAACTCAGCCGGGGCACCGCACAGCCGGCAGGCGATCCGCCGGGCGTCGGGGTGGCGATGAAGGCGCTCCATTGCCTCAGGTCACCTCATCGTTGGAAATCGGGGTAGGAGAGGTCGCGCTCGGAGATGACCCGTCCCACGCGTGGGGCCGGCCACTCGATCGCAAACGCCGGGTCGTCCCAGCGCACACCCCTCGCAGCCTGGGGCTCGTGGCGCGAGCCCATCTGATAAAGGACCTCGGTGGTGTCGGCGAGGGTCTGAAAGCCGTGAGCCAGGCCGGCCGGAACGTACAGGGCCAGACCGCTCTCAGCGCTCAGCTCGATGCCGTGCCACGAGCAGTAGGTCTCCGAGCCGGGGCGCAGATCGATCGCAACGTCGAAGATCGCGCCGCGAACGCAGCGGACCAGCTTGGGCTCGCCGTAGGGCTCTGCCTGGTAGTGCATGCCCCGGAGGGTGTCCCGCATGCCGTTGAACGAGGCACTGCACTGCGCCACGGCGGGGCTCATCCCGCGGGCAGCGAACTGATCAGCGTCGAAGGTGCGGGCGAACCAGCCGCGCTCGTCAGCGAGTCGCTCGGGCTCCACCACGCACACCCCGGCGAGCGGCGTCTCGGTGAATCGCATCAGCCCGTCCCGCTCATGCCGACGAGCGCAGCGTGCGGTGAGCGCCCGATCCGATCACGGCAGCAGCGTCAGCTCTGGGGTTCTGGCCGCAAAGCGCCCGCCCCACTCGCGGATGAAGCTCAGCTGGTCGATGATCTCCTCCTTCAGGTTCCAGGGCAGGATCAGGACGACGTCCGGGCGCTCCTCCCGGATCGCATCGGGAGGGCGGATCGGGATGTGGCTGCCGGGTAGGAAGTGTCCCTGCTTGTGGGGGTTCAGGTCGCAGGTGAACTCGAGGAAGTCCCGCCGCACCCCGCAGTAGTTGAGCATGGTGTTGCCCTTGGCCGGGGCCCCGTAGCCGGCGAGGCGCAGACCCTGACCCTTGAGGTCGATCAAGAAGCTGAGGATTCTGCGCTTGTCCTCCTCGACCCGCCGACCGTAGCCGAGGTAGGTGTCCAGCGCCTCGTAGCCGGCCGCGCGCTCCCGCTCGAGGAGATCCCTCGCGGCATCGGACTCGCCCTTCGCCGGATCCTCCTCGTTGCATCCGTAGACCCGCAGCGAGCCGCCGTGCGTGGGCAGCTCCTCGACGTCGAACAGGCGCAGGCCGTGGGCCTCGAACACGCGACCGACGGTGAGGAAGGAGAAGTAGGAGAAGTGCTCGTGGTAGATGGTGTCCCACTGATTGTCCTCGATCAGCCGCAGCACGTGGGGAAACTCCATCGTTATCACGCCGCCCGGCTTCAGCAGCACCTTCATCCCCGCTACGAAGTCGTTGAGATCGGGGACGTGGGCGAGAACGTTGTTCCCGATCAGCAGGTCGGCGGCAGATTCCCGCGCCAGGGACCTCGCCGTCTGCACCCCGAAGAACTCCACCAATGTCGGGATCCCTTTCTGGAGTGCGACCTTCGCGACGTTCGCAGCGGGCTCGATCCCCAGCACGGGGATCTGGCGGTCATGGAAGAACTGCAGCAGGTAGCCGTCGTTGGAGGCGATCTCGACGACGTGGCTGGATCCGTCCAGTCCGAGCCGGTCGATCATCCCTTCGGCGTACCGGCGGCTGTGCTCCACCCAGCTCGAGGAGTACGAGGAGAAGTATGCGTACTCGGAGAAGATCTGCTCGGGCGTCTCGAACTCCTCGAGCTGCACCAGGAAGCAGCTGCCGCACACGAGTGCCCGCAGCGGGTAGAAGGGCTCCATGCCGTTGACCCGCTCCGGCGGCAGATAGGAGTTGGCCAGCGGCGACATCCCCAGGTCAGCGAAGACGGCCTCGACGGGAGCACCGCAGAAGCGGCACGCGGTCTGCATCCAAGGCACCCTAGCGGGCGTCATCTCGACAGCATCGACCTGCCGCAGTCGTGCGGGGCGCGACCCCTCAGCGGGCGACTGACCCCTCCGCGGCCGCCGGCGCCAGGCACGGCCGGCTGAGGGCATCGATCTGCGCCAGCGTCACCTCGCGCATGTCCGCCCCCGCCCGCAGCTCGCGATACCACCCCACGGTCGCCTCCAATGCCGCCTCGAGACCGACCGGCGGTCGCCAGCCCAGTTGCAGGCGGGCGCGGGATGAGTCGAGCTTCAGGCGGCGCGCCTCGTGGCGGTGGGGAGCAGCGTCCAGGGAGCAGGGGATGTCCCCGCCCCATAGCTCGGCGACCCGCTTCACGATCCAGCCGACAGGTTGGGCGTCCTCCTCCGGCGGCCCGAAGTTCCAAGCATTCGCCTGCTCGGGGTCGTTCCAGAGCGCCTGGGCGAGCACCAGGTAGCCGCTGAGAGGGTTGAGCACGTGCTGCCACGGGCGGACAGAGTCTGGGCTGCGCACCCGAAGCTCGCCGCCGGCGAGGGCCGCGCGCATGATGTCCGGCACGAGCCTGTCCTCGCCCCAGTCGCCTCCTCCGATCACGTTCCCCGCCCGCGCGGAGGCCAGCCGGGGTCCGGCCGGGGCGGAGAAGAACGATCGCCGAAAGGCCGTCGTGACCAGCTCGGCGCAGCCCTTGGAGCTCGAGTAGGGGTCGTGCCCGCCCATTGCCTCGTCCTCGCGGTAGCCCCACTCCCACTCGCGGTTCTCGTAGCACTTGTCCGATGTCACGTTGACGATCACGCGCGTCCCCGCCCCCTCGACACGCACGGCGTCGAGGACGTTCACGGTTCCCATCACATTGGTCTCGTACGTCTGCCGTGGATCTTCGAAGGAGCGCCTGACGAGCGACTGCGCGGCCATGTGGATCACGATCTCGGGCTCGGCCGCGGCGATCGCGGCGCCGATCGCATCGCGATCGCAGACGTCGGCCCGTAGGTCGCGCACCAGCTCGTTGATCCGCGCCAGCTCGAACAGCGCCGGCCGCGTCGGCACGTCCAGGGACAAGCCGGTGACCTCGGCGCCGAGAGCATGCAGCCAAAGGGCCAGCCAGCTGCCCTTGAAGCCCGTGTGACCGGTGAGCAGAACGCTGCGCCCGCTCCAGAATCCGGGATCGACGAGCCCGATCCCGGCGCCCGGGCCCGGGGAGGGTCCGGCAGGATCTCGCACGATGCTGTCCCTCTTCATCGCCCTAGCCTAGCGAGCGCCATCCCGGCCGAGGCCGCGCGGCTCGGTCCCCTTGGGCAATACATTTCCGGTATGCGCATCCATATCTCACCCGGGCGCGGCAGGTGATCGCGTGAGCAGAATCCTGGAGCTCTTGATCGCCGCCGTGCCCGATCGCATCAAGGAAGCCCTCCCCCCCGGCACCAAGGACGCCCTCTTCAACAGCCTCGTCAGGAACGTCGACAGGGCGGCGGTGCTCTGGCGCCTGATCCGGCGCAGGCGCTCGAAGTTCATCAGCGGCTACCTGGACGGACTGCGGGGCGTCGAGATCGGGGCCGGCAGCCACAACCGCTACTACCTGGATGCCATCAACGTGGATCGCTACTCCAGCCGTGAGACCTTCTACAAGAACCTGGAGCGCCAGCTGTCGGGCAAAGCCGCGCGCGTCGACGTGGTGGCCAATGGCGATGATCTTCCCTTTGCGGAGAACGCCTACGACTTCGTCTTCTCCTCCCATGTGATCGAGCACTTCCCCGACCCGATCAGGGCCCTGCACGAGTGGGTGCGGGTCGCCCGCCGATATGTGATCGCGGTCGTTCCCCATCGCGACCGGACATTCGACAGCGAGCGCGAGCTGTCGACCGTCGACGAGCTGATCGAGCGCCACCGCGGCGGGTTCACCTCCGAGGTGGACCAGCACTGGAGCGTGTGGACATGCGAGAGCTTCATCGATATGTGCCAGGCGGCCGGCCTGAGCGTGGTCGACTACCAGGACCCGGACGACAAGGTCGGAAACGGCTTCACCGTCGTGATAGATGCAAGCGCCGGAGTGGCCTCACCGGCAGGCCGCGCCGTTCCACCCGGGAGTGGTGCCATCTCGGTCTGAGCCCGGAGCTTCGCCCGCAGCTGCAGGGGCCCGGCGCTACTCCCAGATCCGCCACGGCGCCCGCCCGGAGGCCCACAGCCGTTCGAGCTGGTTGCGGTCACGGAGCGTGTCCATCGCCTGCCAGAACCCCTGGTGACGGTAGGAGGCGAGCTGCCCCTCCCGCGCCAGGGCCCTCATCGGCTCCTGCTCCCACACCGTCTCATCCCCCTCGATGTATCGGGCGACCGCCGGTGAGAGCACGAAGAACCCCCCGTTCGTCCAACCGCCGTCCCCCCTCGGCTTCTCCTCGAAATCTCTCACCAGCTCCCCCTCCACGTCGAGCGCCCCGAACCGCCCCGGGGGCTGCACCGCCGTCACTGTCGCGTTCCTACCCTGCTCCCGGTGGAACGCGACGAGCGCCGTGATGTCCACGTCGGCCAGTCCGTCCCCGTAGGTGAAGCAGAAGTCCTCCTCTCCGACGTAGGGGAGGACCCTCTTCAGGCGTCCCCCCGTCATCGTCTCCTCTCCGGTGTCGATGAGGGTCACCCGCCAGGGCTCGGTTTCCGAGCGATGCACCTCCATCTCGCCTGTGGCCAGATCGAAGGACACGTCGCACGCATGGAGGGAGTAGTTCGCGAAGTACTCCTTGATCAGATACCCCTTGTATCCGAGGCAGATCACGAACTCGTCGATCCCGTGGGCGGCGTAGATCTTCATGATGTGCCACAGGATCGGCTTGCCCCCGATCTCCACCATCGGCTTCGGGCGCAGCGCCGTCTCCTCGCTGAGTCGCGAGCCAAAGCCGCCCGCCAGGATCACGACCTTCACGTCCGGGAAGGTTATTCGATGCCCGCCGCGCGCCGGCTCAGGTCTCCGTCACGACCACCGTGTTCGACGCGCCGCCGGCGAACGGATAGTCGCCCTCGGTCACCGACAGCGCCCGGAACTGGTAGACGGCCGGACCGGGGAACCTGAAGCGGTAGCCGGCCTGGTAGCGACCGGTCCGACCGCTGCGGACGACGTCGAACTTGATCCACGGCCCACCCGGCGAGCGCGCCTCGAGCACCAGCAGAGCGCCCTTCGGCGGAACGAACCCGCCGAGCAGGCGACCGTGGAAGAAGATCTGCCGACCGACGCTCGCGGTGAGCGGGGAGATCGTCAGCGATACGCCCGCCCTGACGGTCAGGGTGAGCGTCCTCGTGACCACCGGCAATGGATCTCCGAGATGGGCTCGGTAGGCGAACTGGAGGGTCCGCGAGGAGGCCCCTGGGGGGATCCTCACGCTGAAGCTGCCGTCCGCCCGTGTATGCGGGTCGGCCATCGTCTGCGGCCTCGCCCCCGCGTAGGAGGGCGTCGAGAGGAGGTCCACCTGGGCTCCCCCGGTCGGCACCCCTCCCGGCCCCGCCAGCCGTCCGAGCACCGTCTCCACGTGACCGAACCCCGTCACGAGCTTCGGGCCCTTCGCCCCCTTCCACGCCACCGTCATGCTCGCCTGCGATGAGGCGTTGGTCCCGTTCGCGGGCCCCGACCCGCCGCCCCCGCCCGGCGGAGACGGCTGACCGGTCTGGCTCGGGGTGTTCGCGATGGTGACGGTCCGGTCCATCACCGTCGCACCGTTCCCCGCAGCGTCGATGACGCTGACGACGAGGTGATGGGGCCCGTTGGGGAACCTCGTCGTGTCGAACCCCACATCCGCGTTCACCGACGGGAGGCAGGGACGGACATACAGGAACGCCGCCAGGCCATCGCTCGTCTGCCCGACGTTCCTGCACCGCCCCCCGTTTTCCCCGACCACCGTGCTCTGCACCACCTGGCCATCGAGGCTGAACACCGCCTCGTACACCCCCGCCCCCGGATCGGTCCCCGTGAACGCCACGTCGGAGGTCCCGGCAACCTCAGGCGCGCTGGAGAGTTCCCCGCTCACCCCGCTCACCGAGGGCCCCTCAGGCTGTTCGAGGGTCATGTCCGCAGCGAACAGGTAGACGACGGCGGCGTAGCCGTTGGGGTCGGCCGAGCCTTCCTTGCATTTGAATTCCGTCACACCACCGCACGAAGACTTCAAGAAAACGTGAGCACCCAGGTCTGCACCGGGGACCGGTAGGCGATTTTCCGCCGAAAGTGGACTCGCTGGATTACCATGTTGCGAGCAGCCCAAAGAAGCGAGACATTCATCAAAGATGCTGGCTTCGCTTGGCGCTGCCACCCAGAACTCATAAGTCGCGTTGATCGCCGCGCCTCCATCGGCGTCGCCCGCACGCCAGAGAGTCGCGGAGGTGATGTGCTCCCCTTCCGGCGCGGTGAACGCCCAGCCGGCCATGTCCGTGTTCGCCGTGCGTGCAGCCTGGTCACCGAGGGCCGCCACGAGGGCACCCCCCGGCTGACCGCAGGTGTCTTCGGCGTAGGTGTAGGTGCCCGTCTTCGACCCGCTCCACCCATCCGCCGGAGCGCTTTCACCCGACGGGGTCCTGCACGAGTACACGTGGTAGCTCCCCGCCCACGCCGGTCCCGCGGCGACGAGGGCGGCGGCCGCCGCGAGGGTTCCCTTGAGGATGCTCGAGACCATTCCATGCCCCTGTCGTCGTGCGGGGCCGGATGACCCCCCTCCCTGTTGATGCCACACGGCCCCCACAGCGTCAACCGCTGTGGTGACCGGCTCGACAAACGTTGGGGCGGGAAGGGGCGGACGCGTCTCCCACTCCGGCCCCAGGAGCTGCGCAGCGCGTGCGACGGAGAGAGACCCCTCCGGCGTGCTGCCCTGCTCAGATCGAGAAGCTGACGGGGAGCTCCGAGAGGCCGTAGATCCCTGAGATGGTCCCGAACACCGGCTCTCCGTCCAGCTCGAGGTCTCCCATGTGGGAGGCGAGGAAGGAGAGGCCCTCCTGGAGCTCCACCCGGGCGAGGTTGGCCCCGAGGCAGTAGTGGACCCCCGCCCCGAACGTGAGAGGCCGGGACCGACCCCGGGGGGCTGTGATGTCGAACCGATCCGGTCCCCCCGGCCCCACCTCGTCCTCCGCGAGGTCCCGGTTGCCGGTGAACGCACAGACCATCACGATCGTCCCCTCGGGGAAGGTCACCCCCCGGTGAGCCACCTCCTCGGTGAGAATCCGGGCCGTGAACGGGGTGATAGGCTCGAACCGCAGCGCCTCCTCCACGGCCGCCTCGGCCAGCCCCGGGTCCTCCACCAGCAGCCCCCACTGCTCCGGGCGTTCGGCGAGCAGCCTCACCGCGTGGGCGAGCTGACTCTGGGTCGTGTCCACCCCTCCAGCGAGGACGTTGAACACGAGGTTGATGCACTCCACATCAGAGAGCCTGTCCCCCTCCTCCTCGGCGGCGATCAGCATCGAGATGAGGTCGTCCCCCGGATCGTCCCTACGGGCCTTCACGAGCCCTTCCGCGTACCCGTAGAACTCCTCCACCGCCTGCTCGATCTCCTCCATCTCACTCGCCATGCTCCCCGCGTCGAACTGTCGCTGGATCCAGTTCGACCAGTGGTGCAGCCTCGGGGCGTCCTCCAGCGGCGCCCCCATCACCGTGGCTATCACCTGGGAGGGGTACGGCTTCGCGAACGCCTCCACGAACTCACACCTGACCCTCGCCCCCACGGCCGCCTCGCCGTCCGTCCCGGCCGGCGTCCTTCCCACCGCCCGCTCGAGCAGGCCCTCCAGGAACGACCTCATCGCCGGGCGAAACCGCTCGACCGACCGCGGGGAGAGAGCCGGGTTCACCAACCCCCTCAGCCGCGCGTGGTCGGACCCGTTGACGTGGAGGATGTTCCTCCTCATCTGCTCGTACAACGGACCCTCCCCCACCCCGAAGATCTCCGCGATCTTCATCCCCGGGAAGATCGCCGACCTCGTCCTCAGAAAGAACTCCCCCGACTCACGGTCGAGGACCATGTACCCGTAGGGGCCCTCCGCCAGCCACCCCTCCGATCGCATCCGCTCCATCTCCTCGTGGAAGCGCTCCCCCCGCATGGACGGGTCTGTGTAGTCGAACGCGGGCAGCTCCAGCTCGCTGACGAGCGTCATCGCCGTGGCCCCCAGCCTCCCCCGTCCCCTATTTCCTCTTCGGGCTCACCGCCTGCTTCAGCGATGCTCCAGCCGTGAACTTGGGGGCCTTCGACGCTTTGATTTTGACCTTCTCCCCCGTCCTCGGGTTCACCCCCTGGCGAGCCGCCCTGTTGACCACGGTGAATTTCCCGAAGCCCGTGATGCTCACCTCATCACCTTTCTTCAGCGTCCTCGTGACCGTGTCGATGAACGACTCGATCGCCCGAGAGGAGTCTGCCTTGGTGAGACCGCTGTCGGCGGCCACCGCCTCGACCAGCTGGCTCTTGTTCATGGGATTCCTTTCAGCTCGATATAACCGGCGAGGCCGCAGGCTACCGGGCCAGCTTCTTGCCCGGGTTCAGCAGCCCCTTGGGGTCGAACGCCCGCTT
>DATFZP010000274.1:0-8647 GCA_035314405.1 Solirubrobacteraceae bacterium
TCGCCAGGGGTCTGCGCTCGGCCCCCTGGGTCAAGACTTCGCTGGCCCCGGGGTCCAAGGTGGTGACCGAGTACCTCGACCGCGCCGGGCTCACCGAGCCGCTGGAGGAGCTCGGGTTCAACCTCGTCGGCTACGGCTGCACCACCTGCATCGGCAACTCCGGACCTCTGCCCGAGGCGATCTCGGCGGCGGTGAACGAGGCCGACCTGGCGGTCGTCTCGGTGCTGTCCGGCAACCGCAACTTCGAGGGACGGATCAACCCGGACGTGAAGATGAACTACCTCGCCTCCCCACCCCTGTGCGTCGCGTACGCGCTCGCAGGGACGATGGACATCGACATCGCCGCCGATCCGCTCGGTGTCGACGAGGACGGCAGGGAGGTCCGCCTGAAGGACATCTGGCCGTCGGCCCGCGAGATCGCCGAGACGGTCGCCTCGGTGGTGCGGGCGGACATGTTCCGCAGCAGCTACGGCGACCTGTTCGCGGGGGACGAGCGCTGGAACGCCCTGAAGGTGCCGACCGGCGAGCGGTTCGCCTGGGATCAGGACTCGACCTACGTGCGCCTGCCGCCCTACTTCCAGGGCATGCCCGTGGAGCCCGGACGGGTTCGGGACATCGAGGGCGCTCGGGCCCTCGCCGTGCTCGGGGACAGCGTCACCACCGACCACATATCCCCCGCCGGCTCGATCAAGCGGGATGGTCCCGCCGGCCTGTACCTGCAGGAGCGGGGGGTCGCCCCGAGGGACTTCAACTCCTACGGCTCGCGGCGGGGCAACCACGAGGTGATGATGCGGGGGACGTTCGCCAACATCCGCCTGCGCAACCGCCTCGGCGCGGAGGGCGGTCGGTGGCCGGCCCTCCCAGAAGGCGGATACACACGCTACCTCGCCGACGGCTCGGGGGAGCAGATGCCGATCTACGACGCCGCCGTGCGCTACATGCAGGAAGGGGTGGAGCTGGTCGTGCTCGCCGGCAAGGAGTACGGCTCGGGCTCCTCCCGGGACTGGGCGGCCAAGGGCACGAGGCTGCTCGGGGTGCGAGCGGTGATCGCCGAGAGCTTCGAGCGCATCCACCGCTCCAACCTCGTCGGAATGGGCGTGCTCCCCCTCCAGTTCCAGAGCGGTGAGGGCGTCTCCACGCTCGGGCTCACCGGCGAGGAGACGTTCTCGATCACCGGCCTGTCCGAGGCGATGGCCGCCGGCGGCGGGGCTCCCGCCAGGGTGCACGTGACGGCCGAGAGGGACGGCTCCCCGCCGCTGCAGTTCGAGGCCAGGGTGCGCATCGATACTCCCCGGGAGGCGGACTACTTCCGCCACGGCGGGATCCTCCAGTACGTCCTTCGACAGCTCCTCTCCCGTTGACGGACGCTGCCGGCTCGCCGCCCGGAGGCTCGTCCTTCCGGGACGCCCCATCCGGCTCGCCGGCATCCGCGAGCACGCCGACGGGCGCCCCCCCGGCCGTCCTGCTGGGCCTCCTCGGCGCACGCGGGCCGTCCGGTTACGAGACGGCCCCGGCGGAGATCTGGCGGGCCGCGGCGAGCTCCTTCGCGGAGGTCCGCAGCGACCTCCTCGGCACGCCCGTGGCCCTCGTCGCTCCGAGGCACGGCCACGAGGGGCGGGGGCGACGGCTGCTGGTGATCGGGCACATCGACGAGATCGGCCTGATCGTCACCCACATCGACGACGATGGGTACCTGTGGTTCCGGGAAGTCGGCGGGTGGGACCCCCAGATCCTCGTCGGCCAGCGTGTCGTCCTCGACACCCGCGACGGCCCGGTGAGGGGGGTGATCGGCCGCAAGCCGATCCACCTGCTGAGGGAGGAGGAGCGCAAGAAGGTCGCCGAGATCCGCGATCTGCACATCGACATCGGGGCCCGGGAGGGCGAGGAGGCGAGGAAGCTCGTGCGGGTGGGAGACGTGGCGGTGATCGACTGCGACCCCCTCGAGCTGCCCAACGGCCGGCTCAGCGCGCGGGCGCTGGACAATCGCCTCGGATCGTTCGTCGCCCTGGAGGCGGCCCGGCTCGTCGCTGAGGCCGGAGGATCGGCCTGGGAGCTCGTGGCGGTGGCGGCGGTCCAGGAGGAGACGACCTTCGGGGGCTCCCGCACGAGCGCGTTTGCCCTCGAGCCCGACGCGGCGATCGTCGTGGACGTGACCCATGCCACGGACGCTCCGGGGGTCGAGGTCAAGGAGGCGGGCAAGCACGAGCTCGGCTCGGGGCCGGTGATAAGCCGCGGATCGACCCTCAACGAGCGGCTGTTCGAGCTGCTCTTCGACGCCGCCGAGGCCGAGGGCATCCCGCACACGGTGGAGGCCACGGGGCGTGCCACTGGGAGCGACGCGGACGCCGTCCACATCAGCCGCGGGGGCGTCCCCACGGGGCTCGTGTCGATCCCGATCCGCTACATGCACTCGCCCGTCGAGCTCGTTCAGCTGGACGACGTGCGCTCCTGCGCTCAGCTGATCGCCGCGCTCGCCATGCGCCTGGACGCTGACACCGCCCTCGCCGGTCGGTGAGGGGGTGAGGGCGGCCGGGGTGGCCGAGGGCCCCTCCCGGCGGCTGGGGCGCCCGGCGGCTAGGCCGTGGCGCCGAGCTCGGTGATCGCCGGGGCCTTGTAGGCCTCGCCGGGGCAGCCGCCGAGGACGAGCAGCTGCAGGCCGTCGGGTCCGGCGTGAACCTTGCGCTTGGTCCCCGGTGCGATCCGCACGAGGGTGTCCCCGTCCAGATCGACCTGCTCGCCGTCGACGTCGATCCAGCCTGACCCCTTCATCGCGAGGTAGACCTCCTCCTGCCCGTCCTGCTCGTGATCGTGCTCGGGGTAGTCGCCGTAGTTCGGCGGCATCCTGATCACCTGCATGCCGAACGAGCTGACCCCCAGCTCGGCGCGAGCCTTGACGAACCCGCCGCCGAAGGCGGTCTCCATCTCACCGATCTGCTTCGCGGTGTAGTCAGCCATGCGCGCACCCTACCGGATGGGTGCCGCCAGGAGGATCGCGAGCTGACGCGACTGCGCGAGCAGGGTCCCGTCGGCGGCCCAGATCGTCCCGTCCTCGGTGAACAGGCCATCGTGGACGAACGTGCTCTGCACCTGCGCGAGGCACAGCTCATGGGGATCCGGCTCCGGCTCGCGCGGCATCGCCACCCGAAAGTGCACGGTGAGCTCGATCGTCGGGGCCGGCACCGGCGCCGGTGTCCGCAGGAACGGTGAGGGGATCAGGGCATCGCTGTAGAAGGCCAGCGAGAGGGGGTCGATCGGTCGAGGCTCGGACATGCCGAGCCAGCCGCCGACCAGCATCGGCTGCTCCTCGCCGGAGAACGGCATCCCCCCGATCCGGGGCTGCAGCGTGATCAGCCCGGCGAAGGGCGGTGCGGCGGGGAACGCCCGGTTCATCGGGGTGGCGGCGCCCGGGCTGAGGTCCGGAGGCTCTACCGCGGGCATCTGCTCCTCGGCGATCTCTGGTCCGCTCCAGGCCGTCGAGAAAGCGGCGAGCACGAGCGCGATCAGGGTTCCGTCCTGCTCCATCCGCGCCGACAGCGTGGTGAGCGAGCGACCCTCACGCTCGATCACCGTGCGGATGCTGACCGGGCCGGCCTGGGGCGCCCTGGGGTAGTGGATCGTCAGCGAGCGGGGCGCCCGAGCGGGATCATCGACGGTCTCGATCAGGGCCCGCAGGAGCATCGCCGCGAGATAGCCCCCGTGGGGTCCCCGTCCGGCTCGCCAGTCGGGCGAGACCTCCGCCCCGAAGAGCCGCTGCGCTCCCGCGCCCACCACCGGCCAAACGGAGGTGTCGCGGTCGAACTTGCCGGGCCGTTCCGGCTCCGGCTCACCCACGGACGAGGCGCTTATAGGTGATCCGATGGGGCCTGTCGGCGGCCGCCCCGAGAATCGAGCGGCGGTGCTCCTCGTAGGCCTCGAAGTTGCCCTCGAACCACGTCACCTGCGAGTCGCCCTCGAACGCCAGCACGTGGGTGGCGACCCGATCCAGGAACCAGCGGTCGTGGGAGATCACCACGGCGCAGCCGGGGAAGCCGAGCAGCGCGTTCTCAAGCGCCCGCAGGGTGTCCACGTCGAGGTCGTTGGTGGGCTCGTCGAGCAGCAGCAGGTTGCCGCCGCTGCGCAGCAGCTTCGCGAGGTGAACGCGGTTGCGCTCGCCCCCCGACAGCGTGCCGATCCGTGCCTGCTGGTCGGAGCCGCGGAAGTTGAAGCCGGCCGTGTACTGCCGCGAGCCCAGCACCCTGTCGCCGACCTTCAGCTGGTCGAGCCCTTCGGAGATCTCCTCCCACACCGTCTTCCCGGGGTCGAGGGCATCGCGGGACTGGTCGACGTAGGCGAGCTGGACCGTGTCTCCGAGCTCGAGCCGGCCGCTGTCCGGCGACTCCTCACCGGTGATCATCCGGAACAGGGTCGTCTTGCCGGCGCCGTTGGCGCCGATCACCCCGACGATCCCGGCGCGGGGCAGATCGAAGGACAGCGACTCGATCAGCAGGCGGTCGCCGAAGCCCTTGGAGAGGTCGCTGGCCGTGAGGACCTTGTCTCCGAGGCGGGGGCCCGGAGGAATGTGGATCTGGACCTCGTCGAGCTTGACGTTCCGCTCCTCAGCGACGAGCTCCTCGTAGCGGGCGAGTCGGGCCTTGGACTTCGTCCGCCGTCCCTTCGGGTTCGTCCGCACCCACTCGAGCTCCGCGGCGATCGTCCGCTCGCGGGCCTTTTCCGAGCGCTCCTCTTGGGACATCCGGGCCTGCTTCTGCTCGAGCCAGCTGGAGTAGTTGCCTTCGTAGGGGATCCCCCTGCCGCGGTCGAGCTCGAGGATCCACCCGGCGACGTTGTCGAGGAAGTAACGGTCGTGGGTGACCGCCACGACCGTCCCCTTGTACTCCGCGAGGTGCTGCTCCAGCCACGCGACCGACTCGGCATCGAGATGGTTGGTCGGCTCGTCGAGCAGCAGCAGGTCGGGCGCCCGCAGAAGCAGCCGGCAGAGGGCCACCCGCCGTCTCTCGCCCCCGGACAGCGTGGCGACGTCGGCGTCGGGCGGGGGCAGCCGCAGGGCGTCCATCGCGTATTCGAGCTGGGTGTCGAGGTTCCAGGCGTCGGCGGCGTCGATCTTCGCCTGGATCTCCCCGAACTCCTCGGCGGTCTCGTCGGAGTAGTTGGCCGCGAGCTCGTTGAAGCGGTCGAGCAGCGCCTTGGTCTCGGCGACTCCCTCCTCGACGTTGCCCCTCACGTCCTTGCCCTCGTCGAGCCGGGGCTCCTGCTCGAGCATCCCCACGGTCGCCCCGGGGGCGAGAGCGGCCTCGCCCCTGTATTCCTGATCGACGCCGGCCATGATCCGCAGCAGGGTCGACTTGCCCGCCCCGTTGTAGCCGAGAACGCCGATCTTGGCGCCCGGCAGGAAGGCGAGGGTGATGTTGTCCAGCACCGTCTTGTCCGGGGGGTGGATCCGGGACAGGCGGTGCATCGTGAAGACGTACTGGGAGGACACTCGCACGCAGGATATGCACTCGCCAAGGTCGCTACCGTTGTCAGGTCATGCCCACGACGGTCCTGGACATCGAGCAGCATCTGCTCCTGCTGGAGCTGGATGCGCCGTTCAGCAAGCGGGAGGTCCAGCTCGCCCGCCGGCGCATGGCCAAGCGCTGGCATCCCGACGTCGCTCCCCAGGGACGGCAGTTCGAGCACGAGCGCCATCTGAAGGCGATCAACGAGGCGGCCGACCAGCTCGAGCGGCTGGCCGAGGGCTCCCGCGGCGGGCGCGTCTCCCGCAACGCGGTCAAGGTCAGCGCCGCCGCCGCACGGCGGGAGCGGGAGGAGGCCGGCCGCCGCGCCTACGAGGCCGAGCAGCGCGCCCGCGCCCAGGCGAAGGAGCGGGCCGAGCACGACCCCTTCGGCAGCCGGGTGCCGGACCACTCGGTCGTCCACCGCTACGCCCGCTGCCTGGCCTACCCCGAGTGGGGGGTGGGGACCGTGATGGGCATCTACTTCTCCTCCGACGGCGAGGAGGACTCCTCCGAGGTGCAGCAGTGGGCCCGGGTCAAGTTCAGCCACGGCGTGCGGACGGTCCCCGCCGGGAGCATGCGCTTCGTGGACTTCTCCAAGCCCGACCCCGGTGAGGAGAGGGTCGAGCGCTTCATGCTCGCCGCCCAGCGGGCGATGGCCGATGGCGAGTATCTGCTGGCGGCCCAACGCCTCATCTACGCACGGGACGCGGAGCCCCGCAACGTCGCCGTCCTGCGCCTGATGACGCTCGCGTTCTGGCGTGCGGGCAAGCTAGAGGAGGCCGCCCGGGCGGTCCGCGACTGGGCACGGGTGGACGGAAAGCGGCCGGCCGCCCATCGCTTCGCGGCGAGGATCTACGAAGACATGGGCGCCGACGACCTCGCCGAGGAGGCGGCCCAGCGGGCGGCCGAGCGGGGGCCCTCCGACGCGGGCGCTTGGGAGCGGCTGGGGCGGCTGCGGCTGCGGCTGATGGACCGCGAGGGTGCGCTCAGCGCGCTGCGCCGGGCGACGGCCCTCGGCGGCGGCGAGGAGGTCCGCGAGCTGATCGTCCAGGCGCTCGCCCTCGAGCCGACCGTCGCCTCGGCCGGGTAGCCGGGGGCGCTCGCTAGAGCACGTTCACAGCACGGGAGACGATCAGGCCGAGGGTCACGAGCGAGACGAGTGCCTGGACCCCCATGATCGACTTGGCCGATGCGGACAGGGGCATCGTGTCCGTAGGAGAGAAGGCCGTGGCGTTGGTGAGGGACACGTACAGGTAGTCGATGAACCTCGGGCGCCAGTCGGGCTGCTGGATCCGATCGTCGGCCATCTGGGGGAACAGGAAGTCGGGTCGAGCGTCGTGGCCGGCCGCCCGTCGGCCGGGGCCCCCGCGGTCGAGCTCCCAGTACCACAGCGAGAAGA
This sequence comes from Solirubrobacteraceae bacterium, assembly GCA_035314405.1. Classification (GTDB taxonomy): domain Bacteria; phylum Actinomycetota; class Thermoleophilia; order Solirubrobacterales; family Solirubrobacteraceae; genus Palsa-744. Next base: position 6,895 of record DATFZP010000274.1, read on the forward strand.
TCAGGAAGTTGGTCAGCCAGATGAGCACCCCGGAGAAGATCAGCTCGCGGCCGTTTTCGACGTGGTGGTGGATCAGGAACCGGCTCAGTTCCACCAGCGAGTAGATGTTCGCGCCCGTCACCAGCGCGATCAGCGCCGTGGCCACCCTGCGTCTGCGGGTGTGCTCGCGCTCGAGCTGCCTCGGCGTCGAGACCATCAGGCCGATGACCAGGGCGCCCTCGAGCGTGGGGAGAAGCCAGGTGGGGCCGACCGTCAGTCGCTTGGGCAGTATCAGCTGCAGGCCGATCGCCACGAGCAGGGTCGCCTGGGCGGGCCACACCGATTCGCCGGCAGCAGGTGGCGGGTAGGGTCGGCCCGGCTGGGCTGGGTATGCCTGTGCCACGCACGCAGAGGCTAGGGGGGCGGTCGGAGGTGAACGAGGGGGCACATGGGCGTGCCCGGCGTCTCTCCCCGCCCCGCTTGAGCAACGGCCGCTCAAGGGAGTCGCCGCCGCGCTAGCGTTAAGCGAGATGGGGATCGACAACCCAGTGCATCTGGCGTTCATCGCGATCGTCGCGCTCCTCGTCCTGGGCCCGAAACGCCTGCCGGAACTCGCCCGGGCCCTCGGCCACGGCGTGCGGGAGTTCCGCGAGGCGATCGCCCAGCCGGACGCCCACCCGCTCGAGCCCGGCGGGGGGAGCGCCGCGGACAGGGCGTCGATCGTCGGCGCATCCGTGGCCGTCGCCTCGGCCGCAAGCGCCCCCGCGGCCAACGCCTCCACGGCCAACGGATCGGTGGAGGGCGGGCTGGTGGAGGATGGCGGCACGGTCGATCCGCCCCTGCAGCTGCCCCCGGGCGAGGAGCCCCCTACCCGCCCGCTGTGAGTCGTCCGCCGCGTCGACGGCCGCGAGCTCGCCGCCACGGGTAGGCTGCTGTCAATCCGACAGGGAGGAGCACCGCAGATGACCGAGGAGCGAGCCGTCGCCCAGGCAACCGAGCCCGTTCTCGCCGAGCGACGGGGCAGCACCCTGCTGATCACCTTGAACCGCCCGGAGGTGAGGAACGCCGTCAACGCGGCACTCGCCGAGGGCGTGGCGGGCGCGCTCGATCAGCTCGACGACGACGACGAGCTCTCGGTGGGGGTGCTGACCGGCACCGGCGGCTACTTCTGCGCCGGCATGGACCTGGGGGCGTTCGTCAGGGGGGAGTCGCCCTGGTTCGGGGACCGGGGCTTCGCGGGGATCGCCCAGCGCTCCTCCCGCAAGCCGCTGATAGCGGCGATCGAGGGCTTCGCCGTCGCGGGCGGCCTGGAGATCGCCCTCGCGTGCGACCTGATCGTGGCCGCGAGGGGGGCCAAGATGGGCATCCCCGAGGCCAAGCGCTCGCTGGTCGCCGCCGGCGGGGCGCTTCTGCGGATGCCGAAGCGGATGCCATACCACATGGTGATGGAGCTGGCCCTGACGGGGGACACGATGCCGGCCGAGCGCTTTCACGACTTCGGCGTGGTCAACAGCCTCGCCGACCAGGGAGGGGCTGTCGAGGTCGCCCTCGAGCTCGCGGGCCGGATCGCAGCCAACGGCCCCCTCGCCGTGGCTGCCTCCAAGCAGGTCCTGCAGGAGCAGTTCGACTGGAGCAGCGCCGAGATGTGGGACAGGCAGGCGGCGATCTCCGGTCCGGTGTTCGTCTCCGAGGACGCCAAGGAGGGCGCGGCCGCCTTCAAGGAGAAGCGGGCACCGGTCTGGAGGGGACGCTAGCCGCCCCCGATCCGCACGAT
>DATFZP010000275.1:0-4841 GCA_035314405.1 Solirubrobacteraceae bacterium
CGTAGACGGTGGCGGGGACACCCTTGACCACGATGTTGCGCTGCGGGCCCAGCGCCTTGTTGGGGTGGAGGTGGTAGAGCACCGTCGTGACCTGCAGCGGCAGCTGGCAGCTGCCGCCTCCGAAGACCCCCTTGGTCTGCACGCAGTCCCCGTAGTAGACACTGTCGCCGACGTTCGTGACGTAGCCGGCGAGGCCGTCCACCGCGGCGAGGGGATACCCAGCGAACGAGCGCCCCACCCAGTAGACCCTGAAGTAGGGAAAGCTCTGCGCTTCCGCGAGGTCGCCCGCGGCGATCGGCCCGGGGTGCCCGGTGGAGCAGCCGCCGAGCGCGAGCGCCGCGGCGAGGGCGACGAGGACCAGCGCGAAGCTCCCGCTGCGGCGGTACCGGGTGTCGCACGTTCTCGCGTTCATCGCCGTCATTATCTTCCCGTGGCCAACAGGACAACAGGGACAACAGCTGCACCCGGGGCCCTGATCGGCACGAGCACCCACCAAACCGCGCCCGGGCCGACCCGCGGTCCAGGGTCCTCCGGCGCGCAGCCGGACCGCGTCGCCGATCGCCGAGGGGGGAGAGGGCCGGCGGACCGCCCTGCGGCGCTCCTCGCGCCCGTGGCGCCGGCGGGGGCCCTGCTCGCGGTGTGGCTGATCGTGGCGCCGCGGACCCCGGACCTCGCGGCCCAGGTGTACCGGGTCGATCTGTTCCGCTCGCTGGGGCCGGCGATCTGGGACGAGCACTGGTACGCCGGCCACGGCCTCCCCGGCTACAGCCTCCTGTTCCCTCCGCTCGGCTCGTTCCTGGGGGTGAGGCTGGTGGGGGCGCTCGCCGTGCTCGTGTCGGTGTTGCTGTTCGACCGCATCGCGCGGGCCCTGTTCGGGTCCTCGGCCCGCTGGCCGACGGCGTGCTTCGCGGTGGCGGCGGTCGGGGACCTCTGGATCGGGCGGATCGCCTTCGCGCTCGGCGTGAGCTTCGCCCTGGCCGCGGCGCTCGCCCTGGTCAGGGACCGCCCGGTCCCGGCGGCGGTGCTCGCCGCGGCATGCGCCGCAGCGAGCCCAGTGGCGGGCGTCCTGCTCGGCCTGGCCGGGCTGTCCATTTCCGTACATCAGCGCTCGGCCCGGGCCGTGCTGCTGCTCGGGATTCCGCCGGCGGCGGTGGTGCTGGGGCTGGCCGTGCTGTTTCCCGAAGGCGGGTGGGAGCCCTATCCGATCCGCTCGTTCGCGGCGACCGCGGTCGTGGTGATCGCTTTTCTGTGCGCGCTCCCTCCCGCGGAGAGGGGCCTGCGGACGGCCGCGATTGTCTACCTGGCTGCGTGCCTTGCGTGTCTGGCGATCCATTCCCCGATGGGCAGCAACATCGAGCGCTACGCGGTCCTGCTCGCCGGCCCCCTGCTGCTGGGGGCGGTGCTCTCCTCGCGGGCGCGGGCGCGTGAGCACGGGGGCGAGGGGCCGCCGGGGGCTCGCCCTCCCGCGGTGGCCGTGGCGGTGCTGATCCTGATCGCCGTGTGGGTGGTGTGGGGACCCGTGCGGGAGACGCTCGCCGTCGCCGGCAGTCAGGACACGAGTGCCGCCTACTACGTACCCGTCGAGCGGTTCATCGCCGCCGTCCCGGACGGCCCGGTGCGGGTCGAGGTACCGCTGACCCGCTCGCACTGGGAGGCGGCGCTGCTCGCCCCGAGCGTGTCGCTGGCGCGGGGTTGGGAGAAGCAGCTGGAGACCCGCTATGCGCACCCGCTGCTCTCGCCGGGGCCCGCCGCCGCCTCCTACCGGGCCTGGCTGAGCGAACAGGCCGTCTCCTACGTGGCGCTGCCCGACGCGAGCCTCGACTCCACGAGCATGCAGGAGGGAAGGCTGATCCGCGGCGGGCTCCCATACCTGCGTCTGGTGTTCGCCAGCCGGCACTGGCGCATCTACAGGGTGCTGGGCGCGACGCCGATCCTGACCGGGCCGGGACGCCTTCAGTCCCTCGGCCACGACAGCTTCACCGTGCGGGCACATGCTGCCGGGCGGCTGCTCGTGCGAGTCCACTTCACCCCCTACTGGACCGTGACCGCGGGGCGCGGGTGCGTGCAGGAGGCGCCAGGGGGCTGGACCGAGGTCGTGCTCGGCGGGCCGGGGACCGTGACGGTCGCCGCCCGCTTCTCCTTCGCCCGCGCCTTCTCCGGCACCGGCTCCTGTCCGGGGGTCGACCGCAGGAGCCGGGAGTCCGCTCCGACATCGGGATGAGCCCTCTGAGCCGCCGACGGCCGGGGGCCGCCGCTGTGCTTCTCTGCTGCCTTGCCCTCGCGGGCTGCGGGGGCTCAGCCTCATCGGGGTCGGGTGCTTCAGGCGGGGGGAGCTCCGGGGGACCGGACTACCGCTGGCTGGTGCCCACGACCGGGAGCCCCCCGTCGATCGCCGCCGAGAACCGGGCCCAGGGAACCAGCGCCTGGCGGCTACCCGGACCGGCGGTCCTGATCGGGGGCGAAGCCCACGGGGCAATCGCGGGATATGTCTCCGAGCAGGTGCTGTCGGCGGGGGAGACCCAGACCGTGTACGTCAGAGCGCCCGGCGCCGGCACCGTCACCGTCCAGGTGTTCAGGATGGGCTGGTACGGGGGGGACGGTGGCAGATTGGTGCTGCAGAGCCGACCGCTGGCGACGGTGACCCAGCCCCCGTGCACCCACCTGCAGGAAACGGGGTTGACCGAGTGCGACTGGCGGGCATCGATCAGCTTTCCGATCCCAACTGCCCTGCCCAGCGGCGTCTACATCGTCAAGCTGACCGCCTCCACGGGGGCCCAGAGCGACTGCCTGTTCGTGGTGCGCCCCCTCGTCCCGCCACCGCTGCTCGTCGAGCTGCCGACGGCGAGCTACGAGGCCTACAACGCCTGGGGCGGCGACAGTCTCTACCCCGGAGGCGCCGACGAGGTGGGGGTGACGGGAACCACCCGTGGGGTGGAAGTCTCCTACGACCGCCCATACGAAAGCCAGACCGGGGCCGGGCAGTTCTTCATCCGGGATGTCGCGATGGTGCGCTTCCTGGAGCGCTATGGCTATCCGGTCGGCTACACCACCGATGCCTCGGTCGACGCGGATCCCGGCCAGCTGCAGGGGGTCACGGCGGTGATGGACGTGGGCCACTCCGAGTACTGGTCCGAACGCGAGGAGCAGGCGTTCGCCGCGGCGCGGGAAAGGGGGACGAGCCTGCTGTTCATCAGCTCCGACACGTCCGCCTGGCGTGTGCGATACGAGCCGGCGACCGCGGCCTCCAGCCAGGGCGGCGAGCCCGACCACAGGATCATCGCCTACAAGGAATCGGCGGCCCTCGATCCCGACACGGCGGAGCCGACCGGGCCGTTCCCCCTCGGGGGGGCTCCCCTGACGGGGAGCGCCTACAACGGCTGTATCACCCCGAGGGTCCCGGGGCCCGGCCCCCCGACCTACCTCTACTACTCCTGGCGGCCGGCCCCGAGCCTGAAGCCGGCATGGCTGTTCGCCGGCACGGGGATCACCGCCCACACGGCGATCCCCGGGATCGTCGGCTACGAGCTCGACGAACGCACCGCCGCGACGCCGCCCGGCACGGCGGTTGTGGGGACCGGCACCGGGGTCCCGTGTGGCCCCGGGGACGACGCGACGCCGACCGTGGGAAACACCGCCGAGACGACCGTCTACGAAGCGAGCTCAGGGGCGATCGTGTTCGCCACGGGGACGCTGGGGTGGGAGTACGGAGTCTCACCGGTGCCCCAGGCGGGACCCGACGTCCCGCTCGCACCCGACCCTCGGGTCGTGGCCATGACCCGCAATCTCCTGGAACGGGTGCTCGCCCCGGCGAACGGCATCTAGTCGGGGGCGAGCGCGTACAGGGAGGAGTAGCCGGTCAGGTAGATGTCCTTGCCGTCGCTGATCACCGGATCGAAGGAACCTGTGCCGATTTCGAACAGCTTCCTGCCGGTCGAGATCCCGAGTCCGTAGGTGACGTGGTCGCCGAGGTCGGCGAAGTAGACGATCCGCCCGACGATCGTCGCCGATCCGCTGATCCTCCCGTGGGCGTCGAACTGCCAGCTGATCTGCCCCGAGCGGGCGTTGAGAGCGTAGAACGTGCCGTCGTAGGAGCCGAGATAGATCGTCGGGCCGAGGCCCGGGGCGTCGGTGGCCGCGGGAGAGGCGTAGACGTAGGCGCCGGTCTGGACCGCCCAGTCCAACCTGCCGGTGAACGCGTCGTAGGCATAGACACGCCCGTCGGTGTTGCCGAGGAACACACGGCCGTAGACGACAGCTGCGGTCGAGTAGAACGTTCCGCTGCCGAGCAGGGCCCCTTCCGAGCCGCTCACCCACAGGGGCCGGCCGGTCTTCTCGGAGATCGCCTGGACGTGCCCCGAGTAGTCCCCGAAGTAGAGGACCCCTCCCGACAGGGTGGGGCTGGCCTTGACCGAGCCCCCCGCCTGGTAGGTCCAGATCACGGCCCCGTTGCGGGCGTCGAGGGCGAACACGAGGCCACTCTGGGTGCCGATGAAGAGCCTATCCCGGTCGAGCAGCGGGGAGGACTCGCTGGGGCTGGGCAGGTACCGCGACCAGCGGGTCTGTCCCGAACGGTAGTTCACGGCGATAACCCTCCCGGGCCCCTGGGAGCTGCCGGTGGAGAGGACCGTCGCATACACGGTGGTGGGGCTCACCGCAGGGGTGGACGCCGACAGCAGGCCGATCCGACGCCACCAGAAGGTCCGGCCGTTGAGCGTGTTGGCAGCCACGAGGACCCCGTCGTCGGCGAGCTGGAATACGTGGTTGCCGTAGATCGTGGGAGGGAACTCGAGCAGAGCGTGGTCGTTGCGGTACCACAGGTGGTGGAACGGGGGACGTACGCC
>DATFZP010000276.1:0-5846 GCA_035314405.1 Solirubrobacteraceae bacterium
AGCCGGCTCAGCAGCGGGACGCAGGCGTTCCGCCGATGTGGAACTCCTACGTCTCGGTGGCGAGCGCCGACGAGTCCGCCGAGCGGGCGAGAGAGCTCGGGGCGGACGTCCACGTCCCGCCCTTCGACGTGTCCGAAGCCGGCAGGATGGCCATCGTCCGGGATCCCCAGGGCGCCTTCTTCGAGCTGTGGCAGCCGAATGAGCACGTCGGAGCCGGCCTCGTGAACGCCCCGGGGGCGCTCGTGTGGAACGAGCTCGCCTCGCCGGACCCTGCCGCCTCGGCGTCGTTCTACGGCGGGCTGTTCGGGTGGACGACGGAGCCCTTCGAGGGGATGGGAGAGACCTACCTGTCGATCAAGAACGGGGAAGCGAGCGCCGGTGGCATCCGTTCTCTGACGCCCCCCGGCGCGCCCCCCAACTGGCTCGTGTACTTCGCCACCGACGACATCGACGAGGCGTTGCGGCTGGTCGAGCGGCTCGGCGGGGTATCGCTGGCCGGGCCCACCCGGATACCCGTCGGGACAGTCGCGCTCGTGACCGACGCCCAGGGGGCCGTCTTCGCCCTCTACGAGGGCGAGCTCGACGAGTAGGTCGTCCCGCTCCCGTTGCGACGGTCGGCCGCATCGGCCCCCGTGGCGGTGGTCAGCGTCGCGGCGGCGGCGCCTCCGAGCACGCGACGGACGAGCCCGGGGGCGAGGATCCGCAGGGCGGCGGCCAGGGCGTAGGGGCGGGGGACGTAGCGCTCGGGGCGCCCCCCCGGCCCCGCTTCGTAGATCGCCTCGGCGGCCCGCTCGGGGGTGGAGACGATCCAGCTGGTCCAGGGCTTGGCCGTGAGCTCGGCCTGGGGGAACCCCTCCGTGGAGATGAACCCGGGCAAGACGAGCCCAACGTGCACCCCCTGTGAACGCTCCTCGGCCCAGAGGGAGTCCGACCACCCCGCGAGGGCGAACTTGGAGGCGCTGTAGGCGCCGCTGCCCGAGCGGGCCACCCGGGAGGCGGTCGAGGCGACGTTGACGATCGCGCTGGGGGCGCTCGAGCGAAGCAGGGGGAGCAGGGCCTCGGTCAGCCTCACCGGGGCGTCGAAGTTGATCGCCATCGTCCGTCTGACGTTCTCGTAGCCACCCTCGGCGAAGCGGGCCCTCCAGGCGGAGCCGGCGTTGTTGACGAGGAGGTCGAGGCGGCCGTGACGATCGAGGAGGTGCTCGAGGATCTGGCGGGGTGCGTCCTCGTCGAGGAGGTCGACCGCCACGAAGCTGGTCCGCTCATCCCCTAGGGAGCGGGAGAGCGAGCGCAGCCGCTCCTCCCGGCGGGCGACGAGCACGAGCGCGCTGCCGGGCTCCCGGGCGAGCCTGCGGGCGGTCGCTTCGCCGATCCCGCTGGAGGCGCCCGTGATCAGCATCACGCGAGGCTGGCTCGCGGGGTGTCCGTTCTCTGACATGCGGTTAGCCTTTCAGATCGGCGACAGATGAGCTCCCCTGGACCCAGAGGCGCCGACGGCGTCGGCTCCCCCCGCAAGCGTCAGGCGCTTGAGCTCTTTCGTGGGCTGCCGAGTCGCTACGACTCGCTGTCGGCGGCCCTCAGCTTCTGGCAGGACCCTCGCTGGAGGAGGGAGCTCGTGCGGGCGCTGGCGCCGGGGCCCGGGGAGCGGGTGCTCGACGTGGCCACGGGCACGGGGATGGTGGCAGCGGAGCTGCTCAGGCGGTGCGACTGCACCGTGGTGGGCATCGACCAGAGCCCCGAGATGCTGGCGGCGGCCCGGGAGCGGTTCTCCTCGTCGAACGGCTCGCGGGTGCAGCTGATCGAAGGCCAGGCGGAGGCGCTGCCGTTCCCGGACGGGAGCTTCGACGCGGTGACGTTCACCTACCTCCTACGCTACGTGGAGGACCCGAGGGCCACGGTGGGAGAGCTCGCGAGGGTCCTGAGGCCGGGGGGACGGATGGCCTCTCTGGAGTTCGGCGTGCCCCCGAGGGCGCCGACGAGGGCCGCGTGGAGGCTGTACACGACCGTGGGACTGCCGGCGCTCGGGCGTGTGGCCTCGAGGGATTGGGCGGAGGTGGGGCGGTTCCTCGGTCCGAGCATCAGGGGCTTCTACGAGCGCCATCCCCTCCCGGCGATCGTGAGCTACTGGGAGCGGGCGGGGTTCGCAGAGGTGGGGGTGCGGCGGATGAGCTTCGGCGGAGGGGTCGTGATGTGGGGCAGCAAGGCGGAGTCCGACGGCGGCGAGCACGGCGTCGGGGTCGGGGAGGGGAGCGCGTGATGGGGATCTCGGCCAAGCCGCAGCGTCCAGCCTTCTACTCCCTCGGCCGGGGACGCCTCGGCGACGCGCTCACGCTCCTGCATCCCCCTTACACGGCCTGGCACCTGAGCTACTTCGCCCTCGGAGCCGCGGCCGCCCCCCGCGTGTACGGGGAGAGGGTCCTGTGGGGTCTCGTGGCGTTCGCGTTGGCCGTCGGCGTGGCGGCGCACGCGCTGGACGAGCTGCACGACCGGCCCCTGCGGACGGGGCTCTCGGATCGGATGCTCGTGGCGGCGGCGGCGGTGAGCATGCTCGGGGCGCTCGCGATCGGGGTGGCGGGGGTGCTGTATGTCTCCGTGTGGCTCGCCCCGCTCGTCCTCGCAGGAGGGCTGTTCCTGCCTGCCTACAACCTCGAGCTCGCCGGGGGGCGCTTTCACACCGATCTCTGGTTCGCGGTCGGGTGGGGAGCCTTTCCCGCCTTCACCGGGTACTTCGTGAACGCCGAGACGGTCGCTCTTCCAGGCCTGTTGATCGCCGTGGGGTGCCTGGCGATGAGCATCGCCCAGCGGCGGCTGAGCGCTCCGGCCCGTGAGCTGAGACGACGGACCTCGGCGGTCAGCGGGGTGAGGACCCTGACGGACGGCAGCAGCGAGCCGCTCACGCTCGCCGGCATGCTCGGACCGCTGGACGGCGCCCTCGGGGCGATGTCGGTCGCGATGGTGCTCACGGCGGGCGCGCTGCTGGCCGCCCGCCTCTGAGATGGGCGCGCCTGCTGCTGGGGCGCCGCGCCCCAACAGCGCCTGCGGTAAGCGCCGGCCCCTAGCGTCCGCCCCTGAGGAGTCCTTCCACGTAGGGCCCGAGGAGCGTCGCGACCGAGTCGGCGGTCATGCTCGAGGGGCCTTTGGGGAGGGCCGCGTAGCTGATGGCCAGACGCACCAGGCACTCGCTGAGGAGCTCGGCGTCGCGGCGTTTGACGAGGGGCCATCCCGACTCGATGATCGCCGTCAGGCGCCTCGCGGCGTCCTCGACGAGGGGCTCACCCTGGGTGGTGAACAGCAGCAGCAGCCCCTCGGCGCCGTCGCCGCCCACGATCGTACGGACCAGCGGGTTCTCGGCGGCAGCCGTGAGGAACACGTCGAAGGCCGCCGACAGGGCGGTGGCGGGGTCGTCGACGTGGGCGCCCACGGCCGCCTCGACGGCGACGAGGAAGCGGTTGGCCTCGCGCAGGACGAGCGACTGGGCGAACTCGTCGCGGGAGCCGAACTCCTTGTAGAGGGTCTGGCGGCTGACCCCGGCCGTGCGGGCGATGTCGGCCATCGTGATCTCGCTCCAGCGCTTCTCGTGGAGTTCGTCGCAGGCAGCGTCGAGCAGGGTGTTGCGGAGCAGCTCCCTCGCGGCGAGGGAGTATGGGAGGCGTTCGCTGGTGGAGGAAGCCATGTGGAGGTCGAGCGACCATACCGCGAACGCCGCCGCCGGGGGCGGCCGGCGCCCCGGGAAAGACCGCTTGCACCGGCTCCGAGGGGCGGTGGCATGGGTAATGTGGGGGCCTCCGAGTCAACCTCGATCGAGTTGGTGAGAGGTTCGTATGGCCGCAGCTTCGCTGAATCGGAGCGGAAGGACTCCCCGTCGCACCCTGCCGATCGTGGCGGGGGTGGTGGTCCTGCTCGCGGCCGTCCTCGTCGCGGGGACCTACCTCTACGATCGTTCGCAACGGGACGTGATCGCAAACGGTGTCAGGATCGACGGGGTGGCGGTCGGCGGCCTGGACGCCGCCGAAGCGAGCAGGAAGGTGGAAGGGCAGCTGGGGAGACGGCTGGGGCAGCCGGTGACGGTGAGCCTCTCCTCACGGCGATGGACGCTGCAGCCGACGGAAGCCGGGGTGAGGGTGAACGTGGCGAACATGGTCGACCAGGCCGAGACCGCCAGCCACGAAGGATCGCTGTTCACGAGGACCGTGAGGAACGTCTTCGGGGGAAGCCTCAACCGGGACATCCCGCTCGTGATCGCATACTCACACGAGGCCGTCCGCAGGCTCGCCGTAGAGGTGCAGGCCGCGGTCGATCGCCCGCCGAGGGACGCGACCGTGGAACCCAGCGGGGAAGGGCTGAGGGCGGTCCCCAGCCAGGTTGGCCTGCAGGTCGACTACTCGACGCTGGGAGAGCGCATCGACCGGACCCTCGTGGGCCTCACGGCGGGCCGTAGCATCCACGTGCCGACGCACGCGATCGAGCCGGCGGTCACGAGCGCCAACCTCGCCGCCCACTATCCGGCCTACATCGTCGTCGATCGTGGCGCCTTCACGCTGCGCTTCTACAACCACCTCAAACTCGAAAGGACATTCGAAATCGCGGTGGGGATGGAAGGGCTGGAAACGCCGGCGGGCCTGCACAAGATCGAATGGGAGGAGGAAAACCCGCCGTGGTACGTGCCCAAAAAAGCGTGGGCGGGTGCGCTCGCCGGCACCGTCGTGCCGCCGGGCCCGGCCGACCCCCTGAAGGCCCGCTTCATGTCCTTCGACGGCGGCGCGGGGATCCACGGGATCGCGCCGGAAGAGTACTCGTCGATCGGCCACGACGCCTCCCACGGGTGCGTCCGGATGAGGATCCCGGACGTGATCGCCCTGTACGACAAATCGCCCGTGGGCACTCCCGTCTACATCATCTAGCAGCCCTCGCCGACTGGCCTGCCGACGGGGCCTGTGAAGGCTGATGACGGGCCCCTCCGGGGCCCTCCGGTTCGCCCCGGCCGGGGTCGACCCGGCTGCGACGGGGCTATCCCGGGCCGGGTGGACGGCGGGAGAGGATGTACTCCTGGTTGGCCTGACGCTCCCCCCGGATCTGGACGGCGATGTAGACGGAGATGATGCCGACGACGATGCCGATGCCGATGAAGGTGGCGGCGAGGTCGACCGTCTTGACGCTGGCTTCGCTGAGGGCGAGAATCATCCGGGGGAGCCTACCAACGTCGACGGTCCGGGTGTTCTAGCCTTCGGTGCGCCGCCTCCGATCGTCAGGTCGGGGGGATCGCCCGCCGAGTCGGGGCGGTCGAGTGCCTGGAGAGGTGCCGGAGCGGTTGAACGGGCGCGACTGGAAATCGCGTAACGGGGGCAACTTCGTTCGAGGGTTCGAATCCCTCCCTCTCCGTCTTTGCCGAAGAGCTTGCGCTACGCCTCGTCGATGTGGCGGGGAGGCCAGCGGCAAGTCCGGGCGTGTGGGCGCCTCGGGCGCTCAGGCCGAAATCGGCGCGGCCGGGGCGTCGGCCGACCCGTGGGGGTCCGGCTCGGCGCCCTGCAGCGCGCGGGTGAGCAGCTGCCACAGGGTCGCCCGCTCGCTCGGATCGAGCGCCCCGAGGACGTCGTCCTCGATCGTTTCCAGGGCCTGCTCGGCGCCGGTGAGGGCACGGAACCCGGAGTCGGTCAGCTCGACGAGGTGGCGCCTGCGATCGTCGGGGTCCCGGCGGCGGGCCACATAGCCCAGGTCCTCGAGCTCGTTGAGCACCAGGACGACGTTGTTGGCGTCCATACAGAGGGCGTCCGCGAGCTCCTGCTGGGGGGCGTTGTCGTGGTCGCGCACGTAGCTGAGGGCCATCAGCAGGCGCAGGTGCATCCCCA